>JBDUBZ010000299.1:0-5242 GCA_040003745.1 Terriglobia bacterium | reverse complement strand
CCCACTCAGACCGTCTACGTGCCGGCGGGCTGTGCGCTGATCGCTTTCCTGTACTACAACCTTGTTGGTTTGAAGAAGAACGGACCGATCAAGTACGGCAAACACTTCCTGGGACCGATACCCGTGATGGCTCCTCTGATGGTTCCCATTGAGCTGATCAGTCACCTGGCGCGTCCTCTCTCGCTCACCATTCGTCTCTTTGCCAACATGTATGCCGGTGAGCAGGTCACACTGGTCTTCTTAAGTCTTACTTATCTGGTTGGCCCCGCAATTTTCATGGGGCTGCACGCTTTCGTATCGCTGCTGCAGGCTTACATTTTTGTGCTGTTGACCATGATGTATGTCGCGGGCGCGGTGGCCGAAGAGCACTAAAGTTTATGCAGGGCATAATGCCGTTTTCCGTGTGAGGCCTCCCGCCCCCAGGCGAGGAACGCAACCACCTCCGGAAAGCGATTCTTACAAGGAGTAACACCGAATGAAAACAACGAAGCTGTTCTTTCTGACGATCGCGATGATGTTCCTCGCGGTCCCCATGTTCGCTCAGGGCACCGGCGCCGCCACGACGGGCGGCAGCAATCCCTGGGTCCCCGTCACGGCAGGTTTTTCCATGGCGATCGCCTCGGGCCTCTGCGCTCTCGGCCAGGGTAAAGCCATTGCCGGCGCCGCTGAAGGCATGGCGCGCAATCCCGCCGCGTCGGCCTCGATCCGGTTTGCGCTGATTCTCGGTCTGGTGCTGATCGAATCCCTCGCGCTCTACACCTTCGCCATCATCTTCGTCAAAGTCGTCTAAGAGACTTCTTCGTAACGAATGTTATTCTGGGCCGGGCGCGGTTTGCCCGGCCTTTTTTTATGACAGCAATCGTAACCGGAGCCAGCCGCGGCATCGGCGCGGCCACGGCCAGACTTCTGGCGCAAGACGGATTCAGCGTCGTCGTGAACTACTCCGAAGACAGCGCCGGAGCCGACCACGTTGTCGCCGAAATCCGTGACAGGGGAGCACGCTCTATCGCCATTCAGGGGGACGTCTCCCGCGAGCCCGACGTACTCCGCCTGTTTGAATCCGCCGAAAAGGAACTCGGACCCATAACTGCTCTCGTCAACAACGCCGCCATAGTGGGAGGCGTTTCCCTGGTCGCGGACCTCACCGCGGCCCGGCTCAAGCGCGTGTTTGCCGTCAACGTCACGGGCACCATTCTCTGCGCCCGCGAAGCCGTCAAGCGCATGTCTACTGCGCGCGGCGGCTCAGGCGGCGCGATCGTTAATATCTAGTCGCGTGCCGCCAGCTACGGCGGGGCCGGCGAGTCCGTCCACTTACTCCGCTTCGAAGGGCGCCATCAACAGCTTCACCGTGGGGCTCGCGCGCGAAGTTGCCGCCGAAGGCATTCGCGTCAATGCGCTTGCGCCGGGCCTCATCGCCACAGGTCTGCACGCGGCGAACGGAGTTCCCGATCGCGTGGAACGGATGATATCGACCATCCCCATGGGCCGGGCCGGAACCTCCGAAGAGGTGGCGGAAGGCGTGCGCTGGCTGCTGTCGAGCGCCGCCTCCTACGTGACTGGAGCCATTCTCGAAATGGGGGGTGGGCGTTGACGGACCCGCAGTAATGCGCCATCGCATCTCACTCGAAGGCATCGTCCAGGGAGTGGGGTTCCGGCCGTTCGTCAAAAGGCTCGCCGACAGATTCGGCATCCCCGGCACCGGAATCGCTGGGCCACGCAGGTGCGCCTGGAACGGGAACGCATCGCCTGGGATTATGTGTCGAAAACGGTGACGGGAGTCTTCTGAAAACAGTTAGTATGAGGTCGCGCCGACACGCACAAAAATCCGATTTAATTACGGGATTTCAGCATGAGGGCTCTTCGGAGCCGGGACTGGGGCGAATCGGTTCTGGAAAGCTGCAGTGGATATCCGGCCGACTCACAAAGACTGGCGAAGCGAAGCTCCAGTTCCGAACGAATGATATGGCGCAGCCTGACCTTTGCTACCGAATCCTGGTCACCGGCCAGTTGCATGGCCTCGTTTTCCTCATGTGAAATGGGGCGAATGGAATCGGGCAGGTGAGAAGCTACGCCGTAACGGCTTCTCGAGCCAATGAGTTTATCGACATCGTCTGTTCTGAGCAGACGGGGTCCGCCCAGTGTTTCAGCCACGATTGCAATCCTCGCCACATGCTCGAGCGTTTCCATGTGAGCAAGGGCCTTGTTCAGAGTTGCGCCGTAAGTGACGGCGCCATGATTCGCCAGCAAAATTGCATCGTGGAAGGGAATCAGCGGAAGCAGCGTTTGCGTGAGCTGGCACGTGCCAGGTAATCCATATTGGGCAAGCGGAATGGCACCCAGGTTCACCACCACCTCAGGAACCAGCGCCAGATCGAGGGCCCGCCCCGCGACGGCAAAACCGGTCGCGAAGGGGGGGTGGGCATGGACGACGGCGCCGACGTCGCTGCGCTGCTGGTAGATCGCGAGATGCATCCCCATCTCGGATGTGGGTTCTCCATCGCCCTCAAGCTTCCTGCCGGTGAAGTCGACCACGACAAGGTGCTCCGGGCGCATCATTCCTTTGCTGATGCCGGTCGGGGTAATCAGAAGACGGTCTGTGTCCAGGCGGGCGCTGATGTTGCCGTCGTTAGACGCAACCCACTTGTTTGCATACATCAGACGTCCAATTTCGACGATTTGATCACGTGATGTCTTTTCGCTCGGTGACATTGCGAAGAGAGCCAAAGTCTAGCATTTCTGGCCCACAAATACAAATGTACCCTGAACCCGATCGCTGCCGGGCAACTACTTGCGGGCCAGGCCCGCCGCGTCCTGGTAGACGGCCGGTAGCAGCGCGGCGAAACGGCAAGCGCAACTTCAATAACTACCGGGAAAAGGTCAGTGAAAACGAGGGTGCCGCCGTTTCTGGCGTAGAGCCAAATTCGTTGTCGGAAGAGATGGTGAGCGCGGTGGGAATCGAACCTACAACCTACTGATTAAGAGTCGCTAAAAGTGCGATTCTCGCCGTTACTTACCACCTCTCAGAATTGCTTTAAGTCCCAGCCCATCAAGGGTTTCACTGGGTGGCGGGGTGCTCACCGCTACTCAGCGATGCTCACGATTTTGAAGCAGAATCCCTGTGAAAGTTCCTGTAGCGAGTCTGGCAAGTTGTCGGTAGCGGCAGCGAAGAACAAACCCGCAAAACCGGCTGCAAAGGCCTGAAGAAATTCTAAAGCCAAGGGGTGGTGGCTTCATTGCGCCCCACCCATTGAGACTCTTTACGCGCGCAATTCGCCGCCGGAGGAACCTTCTGCGCGCGCGAAGAAGGCATCGCTGGCAGCGCGCAGAAGCGCACGGCGGAACGTCTGGAGCGCGAACGTCAGGCCATTCCAGCGAAGAAAGCCACGAAAGCGCCGGTAGGCCGGGTACCCGGACCAATTCCAAAAACAGGGGTGGGGGTGCTTTCCGGCGGGTCTCCGTGGAACTGGCTTTGTCCTCAGCGCGCGATGTCGAAAAAATAGAAACGCCCGCGCGGCTGTGACGCGTGTCGGACGATTCGGCGCTTGTCCGTGAAAGCGGTGGACATTATTCGGAAGCGTCGATCTCCGCAGAATCCCAGATCGGAGACTTGAACGGTAGACTCATCTCTGAAAGATGCTGGGACAACGCTGCCGCCGCACGCGCCTTTGACGCACAGGGAAGTAGCCCGGCCGCACGGAGGACGTTGCGAACAAATTCGTCCTCTCGTACGAGAGCCGGGAAGAGTTCCCAGTGAAGAAATTGGCTCCAGAGCCGCAACGATTCCTCCCGGTGATCTTCGAACAGGCTCCACTGCTCGTCGAAGCGTTCCTTCCGATATCGCTCGCAGATCACTTCCCACGGATTGTCGAGTGGCTTTTTATCCACATCCACTGCATACGCACCTGCACAGATTTTCTGGGAGACCGCCCCGGCGATTCCAAGCAGATTGCCCGCCCTGCGAAATCGACGGATACAGTGGTCGAGCAGGGAAGACAAAGCCTCCCTCCCGTCCCCGCATTGGATGTCTTCGAATTCTTCAGCGGTCATCGCGCAGTTCCCAACATGGCTCTCCGGGCCTTACTGTCACCCTACGGCATTTTCCCAGAGGCAACTTTGCGCAACAATCGTATACGAAAAGTCTCGATTAGAGACGTAACCAAACGTGGGGCTGGTAGTCTTCGGTGGACTTGGCTTGGCTATGACCGTCCGTAGAACTCGAACATCCTGGGATCTTTGGCGAGGTCGGACCCGCCGATCGAGGGCTTTGGGCGGCAGAATTTCCTTCACCACTACTTCGGGGAGTTCCCAATGCAGAAACTTTTCGAGGCGACGAGCGTCATCAAACAAAGTCAGGTACTCTTCGTCGTCGGCATTGAACAACGTCTGCGCATAGGGCTGAAATAATGGAACCAGGTCAATGGGTAATACCCGGTCTGGCGCTGAGCAGTTCCTCCAGAACGCGTCAAAGGCGTCGGCCAATCGTTCTTCCGCGCGCAACATTGCGGCCTTTAAGCGGTCAGTAGATTCGCCAGGCAATTCGGGATTGGGCTTTCTCACCGGTGAGTTACTTTGACGGTCTACTATGTTCTCGTTAGCAGTGCTTATCATCAATTCTCAATGCTGCCAGCATGAAAGGCAATCGGAAACTGAACGTAGGTATCACGTCGCGACGAGTGTGACACTTGAATATGGTTACGTCTCGATAGAGACTTTTGGGGACGTTTGCCTTTCAACGGGCGGCGCGAGTACCTACGCGCGTGAAGCTGACGTCGGCCAGGACTCTAACCAGAGTTTCAATGTCAGATCATGGCGCGATTCGTGGCCGAGTAAATTCGGACGAAGCTCATTGTAATAGCGATCTCTCAGCGTTTCCCGGTTCAAATGACCGGCGCGCGCCAGGTGCTGCACGCCATCGCGATCTCGCTCATAATTCCGTTCGAGCTTGGATAAGGCGATATCGTGCGCCTCCAGGGCATGAAGCCGTAGATGCATCCAACTGCCAGGGAACATCGGCACGAGTCGCTGCTCGTAGTCTTCGGGTGGCGTGGCGACTGTAACGGCATCGAGGTAAAGCTTATGCTTCCGGTGTAGCGCTGAACCCTTTCCGGCAATGTCCGTTAAATGGCTCTGCACGTTCGGGACGACGCACAGGAAATCAACGTCGCTGGTGGTCCGTGCAACGCCATAAAGTTGTGTGACGACGAAGCCGCCGCAGCAATGCAAATCAACATCCTCGGTGAGA
>JBDUBZ010000298.1:0-5270 GCA_040003745.1 Terriglobia bacterium | reverse complement strand
ACGCGACGCCCTCCGGATAAAGGTCGCGCCGCTCATGCCAGCCGGTGGTTGACGCCCGAGCCGATCCGCCCCACGCCAGCGAAGCTCCCATCGCCGCGGCCAGGTGAACGAACTCGCGTCGGTTGAGCGTCATCGTCTATCCCTTTCGCAATCTCTCCGCATACCAGGCATCGTGATTGGGCATGAACTTCGAGCTGAAATAATATAGTAGCTGTGGCCGTACCCGGCTGGTAGCGCCATGAGCGCGCGATGCCCGTCCACAAGGAAAGCGCTATCAGGGCTGGCAAAGGTAGACTGAATGCCTGTTATGCGACCTGGACCGCGCGCCAATCACTCCCCATAAAGGGCGCTAACATAGCGGGATGCCGCCCCACGGAGCCGCGCTCTCAACAATACTATTCGTGATTTGTGCGGCCTCCGCCGCCGCTCAGGATATTCCGGGATCCTTCACGGCGCCTACGGCCGATCAGGATTACACCCGCCGCGAAGTCATGATTCCCATGCGCGATGGCGTGAAGCTGTTTACCTCAATCGTCATTCCAAAGGGTGCGAAGAATGCGCCTATCCTGCTGACCCGCACGCCCTACAACGCAGCGAAACGTACCGAGCGCGCGAACAGTCCGCACATGCTCGCCGTGCTGCCACAGGGCGATGAAGTGTTCGTCGCCGCCGGCTACATCCGCGTTTTTCAGGATGTCCGCGGTAAGTACAAATCCGAGGGCGATTACGTCATGACTCGTCCGGTGCGCGGTCCGCTCAATCCGACTGCCACGGACCACGTCACAGATGCGTGGGACACCATCGACTGGCTCGTTAAGAACACGCCGGAATCGAACGGCCGCGTGGGCATGATCGGCTCCTCTTATGAGGGCTTCACCGTCGTCATGGCGCTGCTCGACCCGCATCCGGCGCTTAAGGTGGCCGCACCTGAAAGTCCCATGGTCGATGGCTGGATGGGCGACGACTGGTTTCACTACGGCGCCTTCCGGCAGACAAATTTCGACTATACTTCCGCCCAGACAACGAAGCGCGCCGAAGGCGATTCCATTGCCCGGGACGGTCTCGACGACTACGAGGCTTTTCGCCGCGCGGGTTCTGCCGGCTCCTACGCGCGTCTGCACGGTCTCGAGCAATTGCCCTGGGCTGAGAAGATGATAGAGCATCCCGCCTACGACAGCTTCTGGCAGGGGCAGGCACTCGATAAGCTGGTCGCCCAGCACCCCTCTAAAGTGCCTACCATGTGGATTCAGGGGCTCTGGGACCAGAAAGACATGTGGGGCGCGATCCATTCTTATCTGGCGCTCAAGGCGCAGGGACAGGCCGATCACAATTACCTCGTCATGGGCCCATGGCGGCACAGCCAGGTGAATTACGATGCCTCGAACCTCGGGCCGCTGAAATGGGAAGGCGACACTGCTTTGCAATTCCGCCGCGATGTTCTGAGACCGTTTTTCGACCAGTATCTGAAGGAGGATGCCCCGAAGGCCGGCACGCCGCCGGTGTTCATCTACAACACCGGCGAGAATCACTGGGATCGTCTCAAATCCTGGCCGCTCGCCTGCGATGTGGGCTGCCCGAATCCTCTCCAGCCGATTTACTTCGGCCCGGCGTTCAGTCTTGGATTCGACAAGCCGGCAGCGGCAGAAGCATCGGGCGACGAATACATTTCCGATCCTGCGAAGCCTGTGCCCTACATCCCGAGGCCGGTCCGTTTCTCAGACTCCGACCGCTGGAAACAGTGGCTCGTGAGCGATCAGCGAACCGTGGCAGACCGGCCCGATGTGCTTACCTATCAGACTCCGGTGCTGACCGCGCCCACGCGTATCTCGGGCGCACCAGTGGCCGAGCTGTTCGCCGCCACTACCGGCACCGACGCCGACTGGGTGGTGAAACTGATCGATGTCTTCCCGGACGAAGTTCCCAGCCAGCCTGAGATGGGCGGTTATGAACTCGGGATTTCAATGGATATCTTCCGCGGGCGCTACCGCGACAGCTTTGAGATCCCGGCAGCGATTCCCGCCCGCAAACCCCAGCGCTACCGCTTCGTGCTCCCGACTGCGAACCATGTGTTCCAGCCGGGCCACCGCATCATGGTGCAGATTCAATCCAGCTGGTTTCCGCTTTACGACCGAAACCCGCAAACCTTCGTGCCGAACATCTTTTTAGCGAAGCCATCGGATTATCTGCGGGCAACCCAGACGATCTTCCGCTCGGGCGATCAGGCAAGCGCGGTCTGGCTGCCGGTTGTGAATTGAGGCAAAGCGCGGTCGACTAGAGCAGCCGGAAATTCACGGCAACGGTAGCTCGGGTGTTCACAGGTTTACCATTGCTCATGCCGGGCTTGAATTTCCACTTCTGCACGGCTTCAATGGCCTTCTCGTCGAGGCCCATACCGAGGCTCTTTACGACCTTGATGTCGCGAGCCCTGCCCTCAGTATCCACCACAATAGAGAGCGTGACCTCACCACTATATTTGGCCTTGCGGGCTTCTTCGGAATATTCGGGATCGGGCCGGAAAAGCGGAACCGGAGCGCTGACGCCCCCGCCGACTCGATAGATACCGCCGCCTACGCCGCCGCCCTCACCGGGGCCGAACCCGCCACCCTTACCGTTGCCCAGGCCGCCGCCACTGCCATTGCCCATGCCACCGCCTGAGCCATTACCATTCGACCCATTGACGAATTTGGCGAGCGGATCGCCCCAGTTGTTCAAGTTGTTTTGCGGGAGCGGCGTGTCAGGAGGCGCGATGATCGACGGATCCATTGCGAGCTTCGGCGTGTGATCGACAATCATCGGGGGAACGAATGCCTTTAGAGAAGGCTTGGGAGCCCTGCCCTTGGAAACCGGCAGAGGCTCTCTGGCGCCACCGCCCCCGCCGCCCTGCATGGTTTGGGGTTTCGGCTTCGCCTCGGGGATGAAAGGCTTTATGTTCGGATCTACCAGATCGAACTTCTGCTTGACGATATTCTGAACGGTCTTATTTGTGCCCAGAAAAAGCAGCAGACCGAGCACTCCGGCGTGAATCGCCACAGAATAGAATCTTGTCTTCGGATCGGCGCCGTAAAGGCCCCAGATATCTTTAACGGCGACAGGCTTCGACGTGAGCTCCAGGGGCGGGAGTTTTTCAGGCTTAATTACGTCGTGAAGCGATTGGTAAAGGGACTTATACCAGGGAATTTCAGCATCCTGAGCCGCCAGTAGCCGACTGAGGTGATCTTCGGGTTGCATCGCTTCAGACATGTCGGTCAGACCAATCCTGTTGCCGGCCATTCGCCGGATGCACTAATTGACGAGAACTGCTGTACTCGCGTTTCCGATTCTGGAAGCCGCGGCCATCCGCACTCATCCGCCTGGAGTTTAGCATATGTTAAAGCGACCAAAAACGGAGGGGCCCGAACCTCTACCGACAATTATTCCAGTTTACGAATCGCTTTGCGAATATGTTACGTAAAATGGTAGGACAAGGTGCTCATCCCTTCGGAACAAGTCTTTGCGCTCTTTTCCCCTCTCAACCATAGCGATTTGTTGACATAACTAAACTGAACCGTTTAGTATTGCGTCATGATTCGGGTCGAACACCTGACAAAAACTTACGGCGAGATTCATGCCGTGCGCGACATTTCCTTCGACGTGCCTGCCGGAGAAATCTTTGCCTTTTTGGGCCCGAACGGGGCGGGGAAGACCACTACGATCAAAATGCTGACCACTCTGCTGCGTCCCACCAGCGGCAAAGTCGAGATCGACGGGCTCGATCCGGTCACCCACAACGATGCTGTCCGGAAACGCTTTGGTATCGTTTTTCAGGACCCCAGCCTCGACGATGAACTGACCGCCGCCGAGAACCTGGATATCCATGGCGCGCTCTACGGCGTCCCGAAGAGGGTCCGGACCGAGCGCTCCGAGATGCTGCTCCGCCTCTTCGAGCTCTGGGAGCGCCGCAATGACGCCGTCAAGAAATTCTCGGGCGGAATGCGCCGCCGCCTCGAAATCGCGCGGGCCATGCTGCATACACCGAAGATCCTCTTTCTCGATGAGCCAACGCTCGGTCTCGATCCGCAGACCCGAAACCAGCTCTGGACCCACGTCAAGAAACTGAACGAAGAAGAAGGAATGACGGTCTTTCTCACCACCCATTACATGGAAGAGGCCGACCGTGTGGCGCATCGCATCGCCATCATCGATCACGGCACGATTGTCGCTCTGGGCACGCCTGCCGAGCTCAAGAAGCAGACGAATTCGGAAACGCTGGAACAGGCGTTTCTCGCGCTCACCGGTTCGACGGTCCGCGAAGAAGGGGCCGATTCGAACGACCAGTTACGCAACATGGCCAAAATGTTCAGGAGGCCCCGATGACGACCATTTACATTCTCTGGCTCCGGCAGATCAAACGTTATGTAAGGTCGAGGGCGCGCATCGTCGCCTCGCTGGGTCAGCCGCTGCTGTTTCTGCTGGCCCTCGGCTTCGGCTTCGGTCCCGTCTTTCAAAAGGCCGGGCAGGGGAATTACCTCCAGTTCCTGGCGCCGGGCGTCATCGCGATGACCATCCTTTTCACGTCGATCTTTTCCGGTATCGAGCTTCTTTTCGACCGCCAGTTCGGGTTCCTGAAGGAGATGCTTGTGGCGCCGGTCCCGCGGCTTCTGATCATGATCGGCCGCACGCTGGGCGGCGCTACAGTTGCGCTCATGCAGGGCATGATCGTTATCGCGATCTGCCTGCTGGCCGGCTTTCGCCCGACTAATTATTCGGCCATACCGCTCGCAATCCTGTTCATGATTCTGATCGCGATCGTCTTCACGGCGCTCGGCACCGCCATTGGTTCGGTTCTGAACGACATGCAGGGATTCCAGATGATCATGAACTTTCTCGTGATGCCCATCTTCTTCCTCTCCGGCGCCCTTTTCCCGCTGACGGGGATACCCCTTGCGCTTCAGATCATCGCGGGGGCGAACCCGCTCTCTTATGGCGTGGATGGCCTGCGCGCCGCCCTGATCGGCGTCTCGCACTTCGGCGCCCTGACCGACATCGCGGTGCTCTGCGGCGTTTCCATTGTCCTGCTCTATTTCGGAGCCCGCCAGTTCTCGCGGATTCAAATCTGACGTGGCGCGCACGCCCAGCACGGAAGCGCACGAGAAAGTGATTCAGGCCGCGCTCGACATGATCGTCGAGCGCGGCATCGATGGCGCCAGCATGGACGCTATCGCGAGCGCCTCCGGTGTCAGCAAAGCGACCGTTTACAAGCACTGGACCAACAAGAACGCCCTGCTGATTGA
>JBDUBZ010000297.1:0-5312 GCA_040003745.1 Terriglobia bacterium | reverse complement strand
GGAGGTAGTCGAAGTAAACCCGGTCCTTCTCTCTCGCCGCGACGGAACGAGGTGTTGTGAACAACTCCGGGCGCTCCGCAGCCAGCATCCTCGCGATCACTTCCGCGAATGACCGCGCCTGTGCGTAGGTATAGACAGGCTCAATGGGAATGAAGACATGCAGGCCATCCCCGCCCGTGGTCTTCGGATATCCCTTCAACCCAATCTTGTCGAGTTTCGCCTTTACCAGAAGCGCCGCCTCCACTACCTTGGAGAAGTCGCACAGATAAGGATCGAGATCGATCAGAATGTAATCGGGGAATTCGAGAGATCCTATGCGGCTCATCCAGGGGTTCTGATCGATGCACCCAAGATTGGTGAGGTAGAGCAGACTGGCCTTGTCGCTGGCCAGTACATAGCGCGTCTTATCGATGACTTCGGTGCGCAGCCACGCGGGATAAGTGTCCGGTGTATTTTTCTGGAAAAAATACTCGGAGTTTATGCCGTTAGGGTACCTCTTCAGCGACAGGGGACGGTCCTTCAGATGCGGCAGCAGCAGCGGCGCCACCGAGTCATAGTAAGCGATCAGCTGACCCTTGGTATAGCCGTCTTCTGGATAGTAGATCTTGTTGGTATTGGTAAATGTGACCTTCGGTCCGGAGTCGCGAGCCAACTCCTGCACCACCTCGGCCGCGGCCTTGTCATTGCGGAGACCCAGATAGACGGGCGCACGGAGGCGCTGTTCGTTCGTCCAGTTGGCGAACTTAATCTGCGCCACCAGTTCCGGCCTGACCCACACCGTGCCTTTGGGAACAGGCGCCTTCCGGGGGAACGGAGACTTCGCCGTTGCGAGCGGTTGCAGGCGCTTCCACAGATCCTGCAGCGTCGCCTCATTGAAGCCCGTACCTACGTTGCCGGCGTACACCAGTTCGCCCTCATCCTGAAAGCCCAGCACCAGCGAACCGAAAGTGTCGCGCTCACCCGGCGAATACCCTGCGATCACAAACTCCTGTTCCGACGTCAGCTTGATCTTCAGCCAGTCGCGGCTGCGGCGCGATTCATACATACTGGTCGCGCACTTGGCGATGAGACCTTCCAGTCCGGCCTGGCGCGCGGCCGCGAGTAGTTCCTCGCCGCCGCTGAAGTGCTCCGAAAGACGCAGCAGCGGGTGCGGCTTAACAATCCCGGCCAGCAGCTTTTTACGTTCTATCAGTGGCGTCTTCCGCAGATCGTACCCATCGAGGTACAGAAGGTCGAAGACATACAGATGCACCGGATTTTTCTGGCCCATCTTCGCAATGGCGTTCGCGTCCTGTGTGTGAATTCGGGACTGGATCAGTTCAAATCGCGAAGCGCCTTTCGCATCGAGCACCACGATCTCCCCATCCAGAATCGCCTGGTCCGCGTTGATGTAGTGCGGCAATACCCCGAGTTCGGGATACTGGCGCTCACAGCGGTTGTTGTTGCGCGTGTAGATGCTGAGAGCGCCCCGATCAATGTGAACCAGCCCGCGCACTCCATCCCATTTGACCTCGAAGATCCAGTCCGGGCCGTTGGGCAGCGTTGCCGCCATGGTCGCTCCCATGGGCGCAAAGAATCCAGGCATGGGTGCTTCGTCGCCGATTTTTAGAGTTTTTTTTTGACCGCTTTAATCGCTTTCTTTTTCGCGGCGGGTTTCTTACGCGCCGGCAGGTCGGCGGCGATCTCTTCCTGGGTGCGCCCCGTCTTCACGCTGAAGGCATGCTCCTCAATATCCCAGGACGGATCGGCCGCGTCATCTTTTTTCTTGATGATCAGCCACGCATTGTCCTTACCCTTACCCTCACCGCGCCCCTTCATGTGGACGAGCGCCCACGTGCCCCGCAGTTTCTCTCCATGCAGTTCGAACTTGAGATCGCCGCGCGCAATCTGCGCCATGCCGACTTCCTCTCCGATCAGTTCGAACGTGCCGTAATCCCACAGCATGACGCTGCCGCCACCGTATTCGCCCTTTGGAATATTGCCCTCGAAATCGCCGTAGCTCAGAGGATGATCTTCCACCATCGCGGCCAGATGTTTCATGCCGGGATCGAGCGAAGGACCCTTCGGCACAGCCCATGATTTCAGTGTTCCGTCGATTTCAAGCCGGAAATCGTAATGCAGTCTGGTCGCATTGTGCCGCTGGATGAAAAACCGGCCGCCGTGGCCCTTGCTTGAGACCGATTTCCCGGGCGCCGGCTCCGGAGTCTTGCTGAAGTCGCGCTTACGGGCATATTCCTGCAAAGACATAATATGGTGGAAATGTTCGCTCTTCCATGTTATAGCTCTATCATGGTGAGTTATGGCGACTAGCATCTGGAAAGGTCATCTGACGTTCGGTTTAGTGTCGTTTCCCGTGCGCTTATTCACAGCCGCGCGCAGCGAGAGCATCAGCTTCAACCAGTTGCACAAGGAAGACAACTCCCGCATTAAGCAGGTACTCTACTGCGCGGCCGAAGACAAGCCGATTCCTCGCTCCGAAATCGTCAAAGGCTATGAATACGAGAAGGGCAAATACGTCGTTATTGAGGACGAAGAGATCAAAAAGGTCGCGCCCAAAACCGCGAAGGTGATGGAGATCCAGGAGTTCGTGAAGTCAGCCGACGTCGATCCTGTATTCCTCGAAAGCTCCTATTACATGGCCCCCGATGAAGGCGGTGAAAAGCCCTATGCGCTGCTGTTTGAGGCCCTGAAGCAAACCCAGTATTTCGGCGTCGCCAAAATCGCCATGCACAACCGGGAGCATGTCGTGATTCTGCGTCCTGGCGACCGCGGCATGGTTCTTCACACCATGTATTATGCCGATGAAGTCCGCCGCAGCGAGGAGTTTCGCACGGACGCGAGCAATCTGAAGGAAAAGGAGGTTGCGCTGGCGAAGATGCTGGTGGAATCGCTGGTCGGCGAGTTCGAGCCCGAAAAGTATCATGATTCGTACAAAGACAATCTCAGGACCATGATCGAAGCGAGGATCGCGGGTCAGGAAGTTGTCGAAACCCCCGAGACACACATCGCGCCCGTAATCGACATCATGGAAGCGTTGCGGAAAAGTCTCGAGATGCGCAAACCGCCGAAGACGGCGAGCGCGGCGTCCGGCGCGGCTGAGGAAGTTGCCGCGGCGGCCAAGCCGAAACGCGTGGCGCGCCGAGTAAAAACCGCCTAAGCTATCTCTGCGCCCAGTAGCGGTCGCGTGCCTGTACTGTGAGGCCCTTCTGCTTCGTCACGAGCTGCAGCTTGCGGAATTCCGAGATCCGCACAGGAACTTCGGAAACGAAGCCCAAACTGTACTGGCTGCGTAATTCTTCCTGAATGAAGTCGTAAATCTGGTCGATGTTCAGGCGTTTCGTGACCTCGAAGAAGCCTCCGCCCGTTTCCCGGGAAAGGCGCTGCAGAATGCCCCGGCCCTCCGTGCCTCCGAACAGAATCGAATAGATCAGAGTGTCGGCGCGATGTGCCGCGTCAATCGCGTCCTGCAGCGTGGCGTCGCTGCCATTTTCACCGCCGTCGGAAAGAATGATCAGCGCCTTGCGGCCGGTCACGTCTTTCAGCACGTTTTTCGAACCGTTGACGATCGCATCGAACATGAGCGTTCCCCCGCCATATTGCGCGCGCAGCTGACTTCTGGAGGGTGTATCGACAAACCGCAGCGAAGTTCGCAGATTCTCCATGGATGACGTCAGCGGCTGCGCCAGCTGTACCGCCATATCGAACTGCATCACAAAGACCTGATCCTTGTCTGCCCGCAGAACGCGGTCGAGAAAGCGGAAGCTGGCGGCGCGCTCCGCATCCATGACCCGGACCTGACTCATGCTGGTATCGACCATCAGACCGATGGTTAACGGCAGATCCGATTGACGGGAAAAATAACGAATTGTCTGGGGGCGACCGTTTTCGAGGATTTGAAAATCTTCCTTTGTGAGATCGCGTGTAATCTGCCCGTCTTTATTCAGGACTGTGGCGAGCACGTTTACCACCTTGGTGCCGGTTCTGAAGGTTGGTTCGGTGTCCTGCGCCAGTGCCGTTCGCGCACTGAGCGCGAGGGCTGTGGTCGAGAGCAGGAAGTCGCGGCGGTTGGTCATATTGCCAACTACCAGCGTATGACGAAAACAGTCCGGGTCAGGTCGTCCGCAAAGTATTGCCGGTTTCCTCGCGAGAAACATCCGCCAGAACGGGTTCCGGCGTGCGTTCCGTCGCCAGCACCGGACTCTCCTGCCTTCCGAGCGCGGTCTCGAGTGCCAGCAGATCCACCCCAGTGATTGTGGCGGAAGCTGCCGAGGCGCTCGTCAATGGAACCGGAACTTCCTCGCAGGCCGGTGAGCCATTTAGCGCGCTCAACCAAAGCAATGCCTCATGCACAGGGGATTCCGCCGGCCTGATTTTGCGATAGCCGGATCGCCGGTTGTGCCAGGCGCAACCAATCAGGAACGCGAATCCCGCCGCGGTTGCGGCCAGTGTGATTACGGTGTCCATTGGCAAGGTCATGAAGATTGATCGGCACCACGGCGAAATTACTTTATAATCCTGCAAACGAAGAAAGTCGTATCACGCCGGGTCTATTCCCAGTACCCTGATTTTGTGGGCACACTCCGAAATAGCGATTGCGAGCGCATGGACGACGAACTGCGGCGGCTCAGCCCGTGCGAAATCGAAACCCGCAAAGACGAATATTCCGAGGACTATATCATCTGGCTCACCGTCAACGAGGAACTGCACTCTATTCGCGTGACAACCGAGGAATACCGCGAAGGGTTCTGGATTTCTAACGTGCTGCGGGCCATCGCCGAGTTGAGCGAAGCGTGACCCGAAGGTTAAAAACCGACCGAAATCCCGGGAGCGCCGCCCACCCACGAACTCCCTTCGAACCCCGCCCTGCAACCCGGGAATTCTCCAGATGGAAATTCCTGCCCGGTATCGGCATCTAAAACTGCCGCGCCAGCTCGGTCTTAAACATCGGAGGAATCGGATCCACCGTCATTCGATGAACCGTCATCTACCGAGTTGTCGCCGCTATCACTGTATTGGCTGTTATCCTGGCTGTCGTTCTGATCGCCTCCGAGAAACCGGCGGTCCTCAATGTCGGGGCTCAACCCGCCATCGCTGCTTCCGAAACCAGACCCCCGGTCGTGACCTTCGCCGCCAGGGCCGTCCTCGTAATAATTGTTGATCGTTTCCGATCCCGGTGAGATGCCGCCACCCCCTCCCAGGAACCCAGAGCCGCCTCCCCCGAAAAACCCAGAGCCGCCTCCCCCGAAAAACCCACCGCCGCCATGGCCGCCAAAAATGGAAGAAAGTGCGGAAAACGCGACCTCACCAGCCAC
>JBDUBZ010000296.1:0-5324 GCA_040003745.1 Terriglobia bacterium | reverse complement strand
GGGAGCATATGGAAATTGAAGAAAACGACGTGTTTCCCTGGGCGCAAGAGGTGCTTTCAGATGAGGATAAGGCCGTGATCGGTCGATCGATGGCCTTGCGTCGTGGAATTGCCGCGAGATAAAGGTTGACCGTTGCTATGACCGAACTACCGAAGCCGACCGCAATATTGAACCATGAGCATCTGGCGATCAAAAGCGTTTTAACGACAATCCTGAAGATTGCAGAAGCCGTTGAAAAGTATCGACTCGTCGATCAATCGCTCCTCGCCGACGTGACGACTTTTCTGCAGACTTTCACCGTTCAGTGTCAGCAGGCGCAGGAAGAGGAACTGCTCTTTCCGCTGCTTGCGGCAAAATGTGTGACTCCGTCCGCTTGCTTCATTGCCGGTCTCGCCTGGGAGCATCGCAGAGCGCAATTCCTCGCATCGGACCTCGTGGAGAATATTTCCGGATATGTTCTGGGTGGTGGGGCGCACCCCGAACGACTTGTAACCTCGTTGAGGGATTTGGCTGTACTGTACCAGCAGCATCTCTGGAAGGAAGAGCATATTCTTCTTCCTATGGCAGACCGTCTGCTGTCAACCGCGGATCAGAAGGCTCTGCTTGAGGCATTCGGGAGATTGACATCCGAAGTGGAATTGGCCGATCTTGCAGCCGGCATCGAGCTTCAACTGGCGCACCCGCCGTCGCATCTTGGCCAGATCCTTATCTGAATCGCGAATTGCGAGCCTTTGCGGGAGGTGACCCATGAACGTCGTCCATAACTGGCTCTGCGGATCGGCCCTATGGAGTCGCGTTTTGAAACGGAAATTGGTTCCGTGGGTTTTCGAGGGTCTTTCGCCGGGCGCCCAGATTCTTGAACTGGGGCCCGGACCGGGCCTCACAACCGAGCTTCTTCAAGGTGTCACACCCCGTCTTATCGCAATTGAGATCGATTTCGCTTTGGCGCGCCGCGCTGCCGACCGGCTTCGGGGGACAGATGCTCGTGTTATCCAGGGCGATGCCAGCGCGCTGCCCTTTGCCGATTCCGGATTTACATCGGCAGTATGTATTGCCATGCTCCATCATCTGCGAACGCCGGCGCTTCAGGATCGGATGTTTCGCGAGGTGCGGCGCGTACTACGGCCCGGCGGCATGTTCGTTGGGGCAGACAGCCTGAATAGTTGGGCGATGCGTTTGTTGCATGTTGCCGATACGCACACGCCTATCGATCCAGCAGCGCTGCCGGCGAGGCTCGAAGCGGCGGGCTTCCGGTGCATCTCCATTGAGAGAGGATTCCGGATGTTCCGCTTTCGGGCGATCGCCGGCAAAGCATGTCAGCGTGCGGTTTGACAGGGGAAATGGTTCGCGAAGCGTCAGGCGACCTTCCGGTATGGTTTGCGGTAATCTCCGAAGAGACCGACTGCCCGGCCGGGATGACGCCCCAACCGTAACACTGGGCACGCCCCCTCCGCAGCCTGTATGGTCTTCCTGCAGTTGCCGGTAATAAGAAGGTCCGAGCGTTGCTCCCTGACCGCCCGGCCGATGACGGCTTCCCGCCAGCCCGCGGCGACCGTCACCTCGGCTCGTGAAGCGATGCGAGGCCGCAGCTTATCGATCCTTTCCATTTCGCGCAGCACCTCTTCTCCACCTGTCAGGGTGTCGCGGAACAGGGCATCGGAGTCCTTCGGCCGTGGGGATATTGACGATATTATTGTTAAATCGCCGTGAAGCCCATCGGCAATGAGAGCCGAGTCCCGAATCAGCGTTTCATCGTGGCGCGACCCTTCGATTGCGCAGCAGATGCGAAGTCCGGCTGGCGATACGGCTTTTTTCTGGCTCGCCGCCGGCCACTCCAGCCACACAGGGCAGTCTGCTTCCGCGACGATTTGATTCGCCACATGTCCGAATGAACCCTTGCCGAAGCTGCTTGTTTCTCTTGCCGGAATGACAACCATTTCAATTTCGTTGTCGCGGATGTAATCGAGAATCCTCTCGGCAGGCTGGCCATGATCGAGTCGACGTCTGACCGTGAAGCGATTGAAGTGCCTACGCGCCAGCAGGTCGAGAGTCTCCAGACCGCATGCCATTTTTGAAGCCGATGGAGCGGCGCCATCGATTACATGAAGCAAAATAACTTCGACGTCAGGCCGATCAAGTAGTTTGCCGACTGCTTGTGGCACGTTAAACAGGTGTTCCGAAAAATCGACCGGAAAGAGAATTCGGTGATTGGAAAACATAAGTCCCACTGTTCCTTCCTCATAATTTGTTGATCTGCGTGAGCCCATACCGCTTAATGGCGTGGATGGGAACGATGTTCAGACGAAATTGTGACGATCAGAGGGATAAGGGCGGCGCGCGAGGGCGGCTGGGCCTAACTTCACCTTCGAAGGCCGGCGCCGTGTTTCTCCAAACCTGAAGCCATCCCGAGAGCCTCGTAAGCGAAAAACGGGCGGGAGATGTGGTGAGAAAAAGGAGGCGGATTCCTCGTGGTGTGGAACTGTGACTCAGGGTGAGAACGGGGGCTCGCAGGAAGAGATTTTCCTGCGGACGCCGCAACTCTGCCTGGAGAGTCCGCTGCGTCCTTGCCTGAGTTCGGGGTCGTGGAACGTTGGAACCAAAAAGCGCGCTCGCACCCAGCAGGGCGACCAGCACTCCGGTTGGGACGAAACGAGATGGCTTCCCGACGTTCATTAACTTAGCTTAATGTTACGCCCTTCTCGGGAAAAGTCAACATCGCGACACGGAAATCTTCACGAAGACTCTGCCATGCGTCGATGGGCGATGACTTAAGTCATTCCCAACACCCCATTGGTCGAGCCACGCTGAATGCAGAGGCAAATTAATGGCTATTACCACCGAACGGACCGTCAGCGAGATCGCAATCGAGAATCCCGCGAGCACCCGAATTTTTGAGTCGTTAGGGATCGACTATTGTTGTGGCGGAAAAATCCCGCTCAGGGACGCTTGTTTCAAGGCGAACGTGTCGCCGGAGACTGTGCTGCAGCTGATTGACAATCTCAAAGGGGCAGATGGCGAGACGGAGCCGGAGAAGTGGGTCTTTGCCCCCTTCGCTGAATTGACGGGCCACATAGTAAACCACCATCACGAGTATGTGCGGTCCGCTGCTCCGCGGTTGCTCGACCTGCTGGGCAAGGTCAAAGCCCGCCACGGAAAGTCACATCCCGAGGTCACGGCGATCAATGATGTGTTCTCGGGACTGTATGAGGACTTTTTGGTCCACATGCTCAAAGAGGAACAGATGCTCTTCCCGTATCTGAATTCCATGGACTCAGCCGTCCGGGCCGGCAAAACCCCACCCCCGGCTTCGTTTGGTTCGGTGACGAACCCGATCCAACATATGCTGGCGGACCATGATGACAGCGGAGATGCGATGGCGCGGATTGCAACGCTCTCGCAAGGCTATCAAGTCCCTCCGGACGGCTGCCCGACGTTTCGCGCTCTATATCACGGTCTTGCGGAATTCGAGCGCAATCTTCATCGGCACGTTCATCTCGAGAACAACATTCTTTTCCCGCGGGCGCTCCAAATGGAAAAAGCGGGGAAGTGATGACGTCCGCGGAAAGTGTCTCCGGCAGAGAGCGGAAGCTACAGACTCTGGTGACGGCCTACATCCTTACCGGTCTGTTTTTTCTCCTGTTGCCGGGCACCTTTCTGGGCGTATGGAATCTGATCTCGATCAGTAACCGGCAGGCGCTCGATCGGTTATCGCCCGCGTGGCTGCAGGCCCATGGTCACGCGCAGATCTTCGGCTGGATCGGGACTTTCATTCTGGGCATTGGCTTTTACTCACTGTCGAAAATGGGCGGCCGGGCCCATTTTGCAATCGCGCACGGCTGGACGTGCCTGGCACTGTGGACATTAGGTTTGCTCCTCCGCTGGTCGTCAACCACTACGGAGTGGCATTGGCGAATCCTGATCCCGCTGGCTTCGATGCTGGAACTGGGGGCCTTCATCATATTTTTCCGGGTGGTTTCCCGCCACAGGCCTCCGCGAAATTCCGGCGAGCAGAAGCGAAAGCCCGAGGCATGGATGCGGCTAGTCATCGCATCCACGGTGGGTTTCCTGCTGACCTTGATCGCAAACGTGGCCCTCACGTCATTCTTTGCCCTGCGCGCAGACGGGCCCGCGCTGCCACATGGAATCGATCAGCAGGTTTTGATTCTGGCCATCTGGGGATTTCTAGTGCCGGCGGTGTGGGGATTCAATGCACGCTGGCTGCCGGTATTTCTCGGCCTCCAGGCGCCGCGCGCCGGCGGACTTTTCGCGGCGCTGGGATTGGCATGGGCCATCGTCATTTCTGCGCTGACAGGATATCTCGCGATCTCGGTGGCGTTGATGCCGATTGCCGCTGCCGTGGCGATTGAGGCGCTACACATCTGGGAACCGTCGATCCGCCCGCCCAAAACGGAAGGCATACATCCGGCGTTCCCCGTGTTCGTGCGGGGAGCATATGTATGGCTGGCGATTGCATCGGTACTTTCGATCTGCGCGTTCACCTGGGACCGACATGGCGGTATCTGGGGAGCGTCGCGCCATGCCCTTACTGTGGGCTTTCTCTCCACCATGGTCTTTGCCATCGGACAGCGAGTTCTGCCGGCGTTTTGCGGCATGAAGGTACTGTTCAGCAAGCGACTGATGCTCTGGTCGCTGCTGCTGTTAAACCTGGGCTGTGTAATCCGCGTCGCCGCCGAGATTCCAGCCTATGAGGGGATCATTCACCATGCGTGGTACTGTCTTCCGGTATCCGGTGTGATTGAATTAATAGCGGTGACGCTGTTCGCCGTGAACCTTCTGATGACATTTCTCCAGCCTGCGGCTCATCTGCGTCGCTTTGGCAATGATCGAGCAATCGGGTATAAGGTTAGAGGCGGCAGAGGGTTTCCACCTTCACTCCTGTCATCGTCCTGATTCTTAAGCGGGACACTTAAAAGAGATTCATGAATGCCTCCACCTCAGCCGAGCGAAGCAGCCTGTTGCCATTGGGCCTCGGCACGACCTCGTTCGCCGTTTGCTTCGCTGCATGGGGATTGATCGCGGCGTTCGCCCCGCGGTTTCGCGACACTTTTCACCTTTCCGCCACACAGGCAGCCTTTTTGGTGGCTGCGCCCGTCTTGCTCGGGTCACTGGCGAGACTTCCCATCGGCATGCTCGCGGATCGGTTCGGCGGGCGGCTGATCTTTTCCCTGCTCATGCTGGTGGTTGCGGTGCCTGCCTACCTGACACCGCTGGCGCAAAGCTATGGGCAATTACTGTTAGGCGGCTTCTTCCTTGGGCTCGCAGGGGCGTCGTTTGCCGTCGGTGTTGGGTTTGTGTCGCGCTGG
>JBDUBZ010000295.1:0-5358 GCA_040003745.1 Terriglobia bacterium | reverse complement strand
GGAACGCATCCTTAAAGACCTTTTCAACCGCCGGAGCTTTCTCACGGCGTCCGCCGCGGCCGCCCTCGCCGGCTCCGCGCAAGCTGCGCCCGCCGAAAAGTATCCGCGCAACCTTACAAAAGACGATATCGACCGGTGGATGACGGAGCTTTCCAACTGGGGCCGCTGGGGCAAAGACGATCAGGCTGGCACGGTGAATCTGATCACGCCAGCCAAGCGCAAACAGGCTGCCGCGTTGGTGAAAGAAGGCATCTCGGTCTCCCTGTCCATCGATGCCGACATTGCGCCCAAAGGATACGAAGCGCCGCCTCCATTACCTCCACCAACTCCGCCAGCGCCCGGTGCGGCATCCGGAACACCGTCTGGCCGGGGCGCGCCGTCACGCTTCACCTGGGAGCATGTGATGCGCTCGAACGGCGTCTCCATGCGCGGCCCGACCGGCTACGCGGTCGATACCATCAGCGTGAATTTCCACGGCAACAACACCACGCACTTCGACGCGCTCTCGCATTTTATTTTCAATGGCCACGTTTATAACGGGTTTGAGGCCAAAGAGATCACTGCCTGGGGCGCAGAGAAGAACGATGTGATGGCGTTTAAAGACGGCCTGGTGACGCGCGGCATCCTGATCGACTGGCCTCGCTTCAAAAACGTTCCTTACATGGGTGACGACGAGGCCATCTATGCCGAAGATCTCGCCGAATGGGAGAAGAAGACCGGCGTGAAAATCGAGAGCGGCGACTGCGTTCTGCTGCGCACGGGACGCTGGAAACGCGTGGCGGAGAAGGGCCCTCTCAACTTGAGTGTTACGGCGCCAGGGCTCTATGCGTCGGCCGGAAAATGGCTGAAGGAACGCGATATCGCCCTGTTCGGCAGCGATGTTGTGCAGGATGTCCGCCCTTCCCGGGTGGAGGGCGTCAGTCAGCCCATCCATCAGATGTTCCTCGTCGCGGTGGGCACGCCGCTGCTCGATAATTGCGGGCTGGAAGCGGCCTCTGAGCAGGCCGCCAGACTCAGGCGGTCCACGTTCTGCATGGTGGCGGCGCCGCTGCGGGTCCCGGGCGCCACGGGTTCGCCATTCAATCCGCTGGCTATTTTTTGAATGCCGGCGGAACCTGGGGCCGGCTCGCGTTAGTCGCTGCTCTGCGCCGCCTGTCCCGAAGTCTGTATCAGCAGGACAGTCACGTTGTCGGGGCTGCCCGCCTCATGCGCGGCTCCGATCAACCCGCTGCATTTCGCTTCCAGCGTCAGATCGCCGGCCAGCATTCGGTGAATTTCCCGGTCCTCCACCACGCCATGAAGACCGTCGCTTGAGAGCATCAGAAGATCGCCCTCGGCAATCTGGACCGCATAGTAGCGAACCCTCACGGTGTGCCCCACGCCGATCGCCATAGTGAGCACGTGACGCATGGGATGCGCGCGCAGGCTCTCCTCGTCGAGACCCAGCGGGCGGCCCACTTCCTGCACCCAGCTTTGGTCTTCGGTGACGGCGCGCAATCCGCCTGCGCTCATCAGATAGGCGCGGCTGTCTCCAACGCTGACAATGGCGAGATCGTTCTCGCTGGTTTCGAGAGCGGCCACGAGCGTGGTCCCCATGCCTTCGAGGTTCGGGTCGCGCGCGGCTTCGGAAAACACCCGGCGGTTGGCCTCTTCCACGGCGCCGATCAGAGCGGCGGCGTCGCGGCGCGGGGACCGGGCGAGGGTCTCCGCCACCACATCGACGGCAATTCCGGACGCACGCTCGCCGCCGCGTGCTCCACCCATTCCATCGGCCAGAAGATAAAGCCCGAGTTCGGGAATAATTCGAAAGGTGTCCTGGTTATTTAATCGGACTGCACCGGGGTCCGAGACGGCATATGCCTGGAGCATTTAGGCCAACTAACAAATATAGACTAAGGCCGTCGATTTCGACAGGCGCGATACACTGAGCCCTTGGATATCGTACCGGCGGGCGCTCCCGATCAATATCGCTCCATACTGGAAAGAGGAGATATTCTTTTCTTCCCCGGCGGTGGCTTCGAAATACCGGCCGCGGCGCGGACAGCGTTGCCGGGCGCGGCCCAGGATGCCCGCAGCTTCCACAAAAACATCGCCTACAAGCCCAATATCGACCGCGTTTCCGGGCTCAAAGATCGCAAGGAAGCGGAAAAGGTGCGCCCGGCGATGCGCGAATATTCGCAGCGCGCTCTGGCCTTTATGGCGTCGATATTGCCCGCATATTCACGAGAATGGACCGTGGATTACGCCAGTTTTCGTTCCATTGAAGAGCGGGGCCGTTCCCTGCCCCTCACGAAACGCAACGACCTGCTGCATATCGACGCGTTTCCGACCAGACCCGTTTTCGGGAATCTGATTCTGCGCTGCTTTACGAACGTCAGCGCCGGACAGCCGAGAGAGTGGCTCACGGGCGACCCGTTCGCGATACTGGCGAAAGAGCGGGCGCTCAGCGCCGGCCTCGCGACCTTCGCCGCCAGCGCCGGATCCTCTTTGCACGCCGGCCGCCGGGCTGCGGTCCGAACGCTGCGGAAGCTGGGCCTTCCTGTGGTGGACCGGTCGCCCTACGATGCTTTCATGCTGCACTTTCACGACTGGCTGAAGGCGAATCGCGACTATCAGCAGAACTGCCGGAAATACAGCTTCGATTTGCCGCCCGGGTCCACGTGGCTGGTTTTTACGGACGTGGTGCCGCACGCGGTGCTGGGTGGCCGGCTGGCCTTTGAGCAAACGGTAATCGTGGCGCGCGACAGCCTCGAAGACCGCCGAAAAGCACCCGCGTCGATTCTCGAAGAGATCGCCGGCAGGGATTTGACGGCCCGCTGACCCACAGCTTAAACTTTGAGATGCAGGCTTACGCTACTCCATCGGCTCTTTCCGGCACAATTGTTAAAAAGACCCTGTCGCCGGGCCGGTTCCTGCTGGTTTTGGCGAGTACGGCATGCCTGCTCGCGGCGATTCTGCTGGCCTGTGTCACCTTCACAGATCCCAGCCGTTATTTGTTCGGCAGTCCCGTCCCGCAGATTCGTCCGAACGTAACGCGTAAAAAGATAGACCTCTTCCAGCAATACAGCGCTCAGCGGAAAGTAACCGGTCTGATGATGGGTTCCAGCCGTTCCGCCCTGTTGCTGCCGGCGGAGATCGACAGGGCCACCGGACTGCGGTTCTTTAATGCCGCGGTGGACGATCCCACTACGGATCAATTTCTGGCTCTTTACCGGTTGTTCCGCCGCATTCAGGGGGCGCCCCCAAAGATGCTGGTGATCGGTTACGAAACGCCCCTGCTCAGTCAAAACAGCCCCGTCTATCCGGATATGGCCGCCAGCTACGAATTGAATGCCGAGCTTGACCCGCATCTGATCCGGCTTTGGCATTACGTCAAGCTTTACGCGCGATCTCTGCGCACGCAAACGATCCTCGATCTGCATACCAGTGTCACCAACTGGATGTCGCCCCATCCCCCAGTGAGCGTCTACTTTCCGGATGGGCATGCCGAAGGGCGTAATAGGTTTGGCGAAGCCACGAACGTGAATCGGCGCGCCCGCCTTGGCGAAGGCCTTGAGACCCTGCTTGATCGATACCGCGAGTTCAGCGGCATGTCACAAGAACGGCTTGCCCGGCTGCGGTCGCTTTTTGAGGAGGCGTCGGCCGATGGCGTGCGGATTCTGATCTGGTTTACGCCCTTACATCCCGCATTGCGCGCGGCGATTGACCGGCTGCCGGGAGTTCCGGAAAAAGAGCGTCAGTCCCGGGAAGCAGTGCAGGCGCTGGCACGTGAATTTGGGGGTAAGGTGCTCGATTTGTCGGACCCGGATTCGTTTGACGGCGACCCGACGAGGTGGCTCGATGCCGTGCATGTCAACCCCGTCGATTCACGGCGCGAAATGGCCCGGATCATGGCGGCTGTTCAGAACTGAGCCCCTGCCCGCACGCAACGTCGAAACCGGGCCGACTCCCCGTGCGCCATCAAAACTGACGATAGATGAACCCCGTCGTGGCTACCGAGTTCATCGATAACAGACAGACAAAGAGGCAGACGGCGAGCGCTCCCGCCATCCTCAGCCGCAGCGGATTTTCCAGTGCGACTGTGGACGCCGTAGCCGGATAAAACAACAGGAGGAAGCCGGTGAGTTCGAAGAGAATTCGTGTCGGCTCGAGATGCGTAGTCATCCGGACAAATGTCTCACCGCTCAGCCTGGCGGGAATGAACATCGAGCGCACCACCGTCAGCGCGTCTGCGATGGTGTGCGCGCGGAAGAAGGCAAAACCCACCAGTACGAAGGCTGCCGTGAGGCACCATGCGAGGGCGCCCGGCATGGGCCGCCCGTATTTGCGCCAGGCTGTGTTGGCCGCCAGCCCCACGCCGTGCCAAAGTCCAAAAATCGCATATCCCCACGCCGCGCCGTGCCAGATTCCGGCGATGGTCATCGCGGCGATGGTCGCCCACAAGGCACGCGTGAAGGTGGGCCGGCGTGCCCGCAGGATGGGCGTGTACATGTAGTTCGTAATGAAACGCGTGAGCGTGATATGCCAGCGCTGCCAGAATTCCGTAATGCTGAGCGAGCGGAAGGGATTGTCGAAGTTTTCCGGCAGAGCGATGTTGAACAACAAAGAAGCGCCGCGGGCCATATCGGTATAGCCGCTGAAATCGAAGTAGAGCTCTAAGGCGAAGCCGGCCGTGGCGAGCCACGCCCCGAGAAATCCAAGTGCCGCCGGATTAGCGAAGCCCGTATCCGCAAGGTGCCCGAAGGCTGTTGCGAGGATTACCTTCTTCGAAAGCCCGAAGATAAAGAGCGCCGTTCCCCGCGCCAGATTCTCATCGCGCAGCCGCGCCCGCTTTTCCGGGAACTGCGGAACCACTTCCTTCCAGCGCGTGATCGGGCCCGCCACAATATAGGGGAACCACGAGACAAAGAGCGCATAGTCGATGAAGCGGGGCTTCGGGACAATGCCCTGATGACGGTCGACCAGCATGATGATCTGCTGGACCGTAAAGAAGCTGATTCCGAGCGGCAGAATCATTGCTTGAATGCTCCACTGAGTCCCGAAAACTGCGTTCGCGTTAAGGCTCAGGAATCCGGTGTACTTAAACACCACGAGCGCGAGTATGTTCGCGGCCAGCGCCAGCCTGAGGCGGCGGCCGCTGCCCGCAATCTCCGGACCGAGGCCGCGGGCGATCCAGTAATTGAAGAGAATGGATGCGATGAAAACCGGCAGGGCGCGGGGCTCACCCCAGCAGTAGAAAGCGAGGGACGAAATAACGAGCCAGATTCTCCCCGCATCCCCGGACAGGCGGCTCCATGCCACGTACCCAACGGCCGCCACAGGAATGAAGAAGAAGATAAATCCGAAGGAATGGAACTG
>JBDUBZ010000294.1:0-5359 GCA_040003745.1 Terriglobia bacterium | reverse complement strand
CCCCGGACCATCCCGCAGCACCGCCCAGGCAATCACATTGACCGAGTGAACGTGCAGAACCACACGCCACGGCAGCACGGCATGCATCGCAGTTTCGACGGACGTTCCCAGGCGCTGCCCGCGCACCACCACCGTGTCGCCCGCGGGGTTACAGTTGCGTGCAATGCGCTCGCGGGTGTGCGCCAGATCGACCGGCACCATGATGTCGTCCTGGGTCGCCCGCGCAAGCCATTTACCCGACGCTTTAATCCAAAGAACGCCATCCAGCTTCAGAGACGTATTGCCAGTAGCGGCCTGCACCAGCAGCGGATTGCCGCCAATCCGGGCTGAGACATCCAGCAGGGAATCGATTTCAGATGCGGTACTGACAGACAAGAGTTTTGAAACCCACCGTGGCTTACTATTTCAACCGATTCGCGATTTTTATTCAACCCTTATTGTGTAAGATCACGAAATCATAACCAAAGTGATTTGCCGCGCAAACCACCAAAACTTACTTTCGGCCCGCCAGAAAGGCACTTGCAGCAGCTTTAAAATCGGAGGATGTCATGAGCCGCTCTCTTACTTTCCTGCCAGTCTCGCCGACCCTTTCCCAGTCGGACCCAGTGCCGGAACCGCGCAGACTCCGGGTGTATTTCAACCCTTCGGCGATGGCGGGAGCGCTGTGACTGGCAACCGCATGGGCGATAGCCGAAGCGCGCTCCAGCGCGTTTTCCGCGATCTCGCCGACCAATCCGTACTGTGCCGCCTCCGCAGCGCCGAAGATGCGTCCCGTGAGGCTTAGCTCCGTCGCACGGCGCTCTCCCAGAGCCAATACTATCGACCGCATGATCAGCACCGGCCAAAGGCCGATCCGGATTTCGGTCAGCCCAAAGCGGGATTCCGGAGACGCGACCACAATGTGGGCGTTGACTACCAACCCGAGGCCTCCGCCGAGCGCCGCGCCCTGAACAGCCGCGATCACTGGTTTCCGCAACCGGTCGATCTGAGTGAACACGATCTCATGTAACCGGTTAAGTTCACCGGAGTCGGCGTGAAGCGCCTCCTCTAAATCCATTCCGGCACAGAAGACCGTGCCCTTCGCCGAGAGCAGAATCGCGCCGATCGCATCGTCGCTCTCAGCGTCCTCGAAAGCCTGCGCCAGAGCGCCGCAAAGCGCACTGTTCAGCGCGTTACGCTTCTCCGGCCGATTCAGTGTGACGCGGCGGACCCGGCCTTCCGTCGACGTTTCAATCAAGCTCGATTTCCATGCCAAGCAACGCGGCCCCATAGGTCTTGCCCTGGGCATCCACCCGCAGCGAGATGGTGCCACCACCGCCCAGCGCCCCATGCAGCAGAAGATTGATCGAACCAAGGTTCGGCAGCTCGAAGCGCTCTACCGTGCCCGTGACCCGCTCGCCAAAAAACTCTTTCACACGCTCAGGCGTCACTTCACGCACCAGCACGGGATATTTTTCTTTCTTGAAAACGATTACACCAATATTCGATGTATCCCCCTTGTCGCCCGACCGTGTGTGCGCAATCGACGATAGCGGCCCCCTCACGAAATCACCTCCACGCGCGTACCTATCTCTTCGCGCGGAATCAGCGCGGGCCAGTACGCTACGATTTCCCGCACAGGCGGGCGCCCTTCCCCGAACCCCGTAGCCCCTGGGGGGCCATTCAGCACCAGCGGTATGAGTTCCCGCGTGAAACGGTCTACTGAGCCGCGGTCCTGCCCCCGCACCCCAATGCGAAGCTGCACCTCAGGCGGATCGGGGTTGGGCGGCGCAGCGGGCCCATGACAGGCGTTCACTCCGAAATACTCCGTATAGATCTCATCGAATTTCAGGCCAAGAGCGTTCAATCGCTCGCGAACAATGCGGTCCGCCGCACGGGCTTTCCCTAACGCCTGCGGCCAGCTATAAACCAATGTACCGGCAGCCTTCCATCCGTTCGAATAACTGATCGAAAGCTTCAGCGTCGGGGGGCGCGGACCGCCCCGGATGCCACTGACCCGTACCTGGTTCGGGCCGATATCGGCCAGCCCGATCGATGTGAAATCGGCCGTGCAGTCGGGCGTGATGTAATTGCGCGGATCACCCAGTTCATACAGTAGCTGCTCCTTTACAGTGTCGGAATCGACCCGCCCACCGGCGACCGTATGTTTCGTAACAATAAAAGTCCCGTCCGGCTCCGCTTCGACAATCGGATAGCCGATATCCATCATGTTCGGAATCGTCTCCCAATCCACCTGGCAGTTCCCGCCGGAACATTGCGCACCGCACTCGATGATGTGCCCGGCTATGGTGCCCGCGGCGAGTTTGTCCCAGTCGTCGTCCTTCCAGCCGAAAGCATGAACCATGGGAGCGAGCGTCAGCGCGGTGTCGGTGGAGCGGCCGGCGATCACGACATCCGCGCCGAGCGCCAGCGCCTCCGCCAGCGGGAAAGCGCCGATGTAGGCGTTGGCCGACAGAATCCGCGAACGGATGGAAGACAGGGGCGCGTCTGTCTCCATATCGCGGAGCTCGTAACCCTTGGCGAGGAACTGATCCACACGATCGAGCACGTTGTCACCGTGCACCACAGCGACCTTGAGCCCTGGCGCTGCCGCCAGAACCGCGCGTGCGCAGGCCGTGGGATTCACCCCGCCCGCGTTTGCCACCACCCTGATATTCCGGTCTTTGAGTTTCCGCGCGAGGCGCCCGATGAGCGGGGGAAAGTCCCGCGCATAGCCAAGCTCGGGGTTCTCCTGTTTCTGCTTTTGCAGAATCGACATGGTGACTTCGGCGAGGTAGTCGAGCACCAGGTAATCGATGGGCCCCTGATCGACCAGCCGCACCGGGGCTTCCAGCCAGTCGCCCCAGAAACCCTGCCCATTCGCAATACGAATCATTTAAAGAGTCTCCAATACCAGCGCCGGGGCGCGGCGGCGGTTCAGCGCTACTTCGAGCGCCAGCGTCAGCACCCTGCGCGTATCCTTCGGATCGATCACGGCGTCGCAGTGCCCGCGCGCGGCGGCATATTTGGCATCGAGCCAATGCTCGTAATCGGCGCGCGTGCGATCCATCAGCTGCTTCAGCTCTTCCGGAACCGGCTCGCCCGATTTCCGGAGCTTTTCGAGTTCCACCGAAAAGAGCGCCTGCACGGCGGAATCGCCTTCCATCACTCCAATGCGCGCCGTAGGCCAGCTGAACGTGAAGTTCGGATCGAAGCCCTGTCCCGCCATCGCGTAGTACCCCGCCCCGCTCGCATGGTTCGTGGTCAGCACGATACGCGGCACGGTGGCACACGACATGGTTTCCACCATCTCCGCGCCGGCCCGTATGATTCCATCGGTTTCGGCCTGCAGGCCCACCATGAAGCCCGAAACATCCTGCACGTAAATAATCGGCGCACCCTGGCGCTCGGCTAGTTCCACGAAGTAGGCGACTTTGCGGGCGGTTTCCGGGTAGATGATGCCGCCGATGCGGGGCTTGAGGAAGCCGCGCCTGTTGGCGATCACGGCCACTGGGTGTCCGCTCAGCCGCGCACTGGCGCACAGCATTTCCGGCGCGTATTCCGCCTGGAATTCAGTGAAATCGCCGGCGTCGAAAATCCGGTCGAGCAGATCTTCCACATGATAGGGCAGGCGATGGTCGGCGGGCAGCACCGAATATAAGCCTTCTGAGGCTTTTGCCGGTCCGGGACTTCGCGCGGGCTCAGCGGCCGGCGGGTCTAACTGCCGGAAGCGCGCGCGTATCATGGCGAGGCAATCGTCGTCGTTCTTTGCCACATAGTGCGCCACACCGCTGGCGGAGTTGTGAAGATGCGCGCCGCCCAGCGACTCCTGATCGATCGACTGCCCTGTCGCGCCCTTCACCAGGTTCGGGCCGCCGAGACCCATAAAACTGGTGCCTTCGACCATGATGATCACGTCGCTCAAGGCGGGAAGATAGGCGCCGCCTGCGATGCAGGGACCCATCACAGCGGCAATCTGCGTCAGATGCATTTTTCGCCGCATCAGCGAGTTATAGAAGAAGATCCGGCCCGCGCCGTACTGTCCCGGAAAAATGCCATCCTGATAGGGCAGGTTCACGCCCGCCGAATCGACCAGATAAACGATCGGGATTCGATTGCGCATAGCGATTTCCTGCGCGCGCAATATCTTGGTGATCGTTTCCGGCCACCACGCGCCGGCCTTCACGGTCGCGTCGTTGGCCACCACAATTGCCAGGCGTCCTTCAATGCGCCCCACCGTCGTAACGACTCCCGCCGCGGGAGCTTGTCCGTCATATTTGTCCCACGCGATCAGAAGGCCGATCTCCTGAGACGGTGCGCCCGGATCGAGCAAACGCGTGACGCGCTCACGGGCCGTTAGTTTTCCCGCGCGATGCTGCTTGTCGATTTTCTGGGGGCCTCCGCCTTCCCGCAGCCGCGTTTCGAGTTGTTCGAGAGTAGCTGTCAAGTGCCGCATCCGCGACATTCGCGCCTGCTCGCCCGCTGAATCGTTCCCTTCCGGCATCCGACGATTAGTTTAGCCGCAATGGCGATGGTTCTGAAGAACTCGCGCACAACGGACGCGCTGCAACGCGGCCCGCGGGCTAAGGGTGAGCAGGCTCAAGGTCGCTCACCGCGGATGTAAGCCGCGGGTGCCCGGGCGCGGGGTCGCCTATTGAGATCTCAACATTCCGGCTTCCTCCGTTTTCCACCAGCGGAACAAATCCGTCCACCATGCTCTGGCCGTCTACCTTGACCGACGCTCCGTCTGAACTGCGAACCACTTTGATCTGATAAACAGTCGAGCCATGACGATACGTTAATTCGAAGCCTGGCCAGGACGCGGGCAGCACAGGTTCCACCCTGAACCGATCACCCCGTACCTGGAATCCCAACACCTCTTCGATCCAGACCCGGTACATCCATCCCGCCGAACCGGTGTACCAGGTCCAGCCGCATTGACCCGCTCTGCCCGCGCCCAGGGAAACGTCCGCGGCAGCCGCGTAGGGCTCTCCACGATAGTGAGCAACCGTCTCCGGCATCCTGGTTAATTCCACCGGATTCATCATCTGCAACAGCCGTACTGCGCGATCCCCGTCGTCCATACGCGCCCACGCCATGGCGAGCCAGAGGGCGCCGTGCGTGTATTGGCCGCCATTCTCACGAAGACCCCGCGGGTAGCCCATGATATAGCCCGGATTCGGTTCCGAGTGATTGAATGGCGGGGCCAGCAGCAGCACGAGTTTCTCCTTCTCGCGTACCAGATTCAGTTCGGCGGATTCCATTGCCTGCCTCGCTCTGGCAGGGTCGCCCGCGCCCGAAATTACGGACCACGACTGGGGCAGCGAGTCGATCCGCGCTTCTTCGTTTGCATGGGACCCGAGCGGCGCGCCGTTATCGA
>JBDUBZ010000029.1:0-18318 GCA_040003745.1 Terriglobia bacterium | reverse complement strand
GCATTATTAAGCTCGATACCGAGAAGGAAGACATCGTCGTCGACCGGCGCGTGGTGCTCGAAGAGGAGCGCAACAAGGCGAAGGAATTCCGGCTCGGCCAGCTGGAGGTGGGCCAGGTCGTTCACGGCGTGGTGCGAAGCCTGCTCGAATACGGAGCTTTTATCGATATTGGCGGCGTCGACGGCATGCTGCACGTGGCCGACATCTCGCATGGGCGCGTTAACAAGCCCGCCGATGTGCTCTCGCCCGGTCAGGAGCTCGACGTCAAAGTTCTTAAAGTGGATCCCGCGCGTAAGAGGATTTCTCTGGGGCTGAAGCAACTGCAGCCGGATCCGTGGACCACCGTGACGGACAAATATCACGTGGGCGACCGCGTCAAAGGCACCGTCGCGCGCGTTACCGATTTCGGGGCTTTCGTGGAATTGGAGCCGGGGCTCGACGGCCTGATCCATCTCTCGGAAATGTCCTGGTCGAAGAAGGTGCGCAAGCCGGCCGACCTGGTGAAACCGGGGGACACGGTCGAGGTTTCGGTGCTCGGGGTGAATCCAGGCGATAAGCGCATCTCGCTCGGACTCAAGCAGGCGTTGGGCGATCCCTGGGACGAGGTGGAAAAGAAGTACCCCATCGGCTCGATCGTCGAAGGACCCGTCACGCAGCTTAAGCAGTTCGGCGCTTTCGTGCAGGTCACCGAAGACATTGAAGGCATGATTCACGTGGGCGATATCGTTCACGAAAAGCGCATCAACCATCCGCAGGATGAGTTGAAAGTCGGCCAGGTGGTGCGCGCGGCAGTGGTGGAAAACGACCGCGAGAAGCGGCGTCTGCGCCTCAGCCTCAAGCAACTGCAGCCCACATCGGTCGACGAATACATCGCCGAGCACAAGGAAGGCGATGTGGTCACGGGCCGCGTTGCCGACGTGAAGGGCAACCGCATCACGGTGGAACTGGGGGAGGGCGTGCATACGCACTTCAATCTGGCGCCGCTCGAACAGAAGCAGGAACAGCGCGCCACGCAGGTGGATGTCTCGGCGCTCTCTTCCCTGCTCGCCAGCAAGTGGAAAGGCGGCGGCGCCGGCGCGGCATCTTCCGGTTCCGATGCCGGGGGCGAATCGGCGCAGAGACGCGAACCCGTGAAGGGTGGCCAGGTGCGCAGCTTCACTATTGTCCGGCTCGACGCGGAGAAGAAAAAGATCGATCTCGAACTCGCCGGGTAGACTGAGAGTTTCCCCATGCGAAGCCTGCGTTGGCTGCTGCTGTTGGCCATGGTCGTCACCGCAGCCGCTGTTTTCGGGATCTACCGCGCTCAGCGCAAAGCCCAGCGCGCCCATCAGCGGCCAACGCCCGCGTCTCTCGGAGCCGGCATTGTGGGAAAAGCACAGTACTTCGAGTGGGGCCAGAGCAGCAACGGGCACCCGGCGGTCAAGGTTTACGCGAAGGATTCCGTTCAACTCGATAACAACAAGACAAAGCTCACTGAAGTCGAGCTGCAGATCTACAACAAAGACGGTTCGAAATACGACCGGGTCAGGAGCCCGGAGGCCGATTTTTCGGTCGGCGAAAGCAAGCTCTACGCTCCGGGGGAGGCTGAGATCACGCTCGACGTTCCGGCTAAAGGAGATGCGTCTCATCCACTGACCTCAATCAAAGCGGCGGGCATCGCCTTCGACAGCCAGAGCGGCCAGGCGGTGACGGATAAGCCGGTCACTTTCAAATTCGAGGGCGGCGAGGGTACCTGTACGGGGGCATCTTACGACCCGAAGTCGCGCCAGCTTCATCTGGATCACAACGTCGTAGTCAATATGCGCAGCAAGGATGCCGCCGCGCAGGCGATGAAGGTGGAAGCCGATGAGTTAATTTACAACGAAACCGAGGGCGTGGTACATCTGGGGCCGTGGTCGCGTATGACGCGGGGCCAGACCATTATCAACGCGGGCCCGAGTGTGGTGAAACTGCGGCTTAAGAAGATCGATACGATCGATGCCACCAATGCCGCCGGCACCGACAAACGCCCCGGCCGCGAGCTGGAATATTCCGCGGGAACCGTCCACGTGGAATACAACACGGCGGGCGAAATGGAGAAGCTGAACGGCGCGGGCAACGCGAAGCTGATCTCGCACGGCAATGGCGCGAACACCACCATGACCGGTAACACAGTGGACCTGTTCTTCGAGACCGGCAGCGGCGAGAGCGAGCTGAGCGGCGCCGTGGCCAAAGGGAATGCGGTTATCGAGTCAAAGCCTTCGGGCATTGCCGATACGAAGATCATGAAGTCCGATGCGCTCGATCTGCATATGAAGCCCGGGGGTAAAGAACTCGACCGCATCAACACCCATACGCCTGGAACGCTCGAATTCCTCCCGAATCAGGCGACGCACCACCGGCGCTTCCTGAAAGCCAATGAAATGGATATCGTCTATGGCGCCAAGAACGAGATCCAGTCGTTCCACGCGGTGAATGCGGCTACGGAAACCTCTCCATCAAAGGACGACCTCGCCAGGAAAAAGCCAAACACCATCGCCTACACCACCAGTAAAGTGCTCGACGCGTCGTTCGACGATAAAGGCGAACTCCGGCAGATGAAGCAGAGCGGCGACTTCCATTATGTGGATGGCCCGCGTAAGGCGCAGTCGGACGTGGCAACGCTCGATCACGATACCAATGTGATGAATCTGGAGGCGCATGCGCGCATTTCAGACGACACCGGATCGACCGATGCCGATCACATCGACCTGCTGGAATCGACAGGCGATTTCGATGCGAAAGGGCACGTGGCCACTACGCGGCTGCCGGACGAAAAGAAAACCACGTCGGACATGCTCGATAAGGGGGAGCCGACTCAGGGCATGGCGGACCGCGTGACCTCCGCCGACCGCAATAAGCAGATTCACTATGTGGGCAATGCGGTGCTGTGGCAGGCGTCGAACCGGATTCAGGGCGACCGTATCGATATCGACCGCGATAAGAAGATGCTGACGGCCGATGGCAAGGTTGTGTCGCAGTTTCAGGATTCGGCGAAGACCGAAACGGCGGCCGGGGGCGTCGACAATAAGAACGAGAAAATTAAGCCGAAACCTCCGGCCGCCCCGCCCATCTTCACCATAGTGAAGTCTCCGCACATGGTTTATACCGATGCCGACCGCCAGGCCGTCTACACCGGCGGGGCGAATCTTTGGCGCCCCGCTCTGACGGTGAAAAGCACGGTGCTCAAAGCGTTCCTGAACGACAGTAAATCGAATGCGGATTCGCGCATCAATCACGCCATTGCCGATGGAAAGGTGGAAATCGTCAGCACCAACCCGGCGCGGCGCCGCGTGGGCACCAGCGAGCATGCGGAGTATTACACCGAAGAGGCCAAAGTGGTGCTGAGCGGCGGCGAACCGAAGCTGACAGACAGCCTGAGCGGCGACACGACGGGCGAAGTGCTGACCTATTTCACAGACGACGACCGGCTGCTGGTGAACGGCACGCCGAAGAAGCAGGTCAAGACGCATTTTACAAAGAAGAAACCCTGATGGCAAAGACACTGTGAGTCAGACGCTCGAAACCTTCGAAATTTCGAAATCGTACCGCGGGCGCCGTGTGGTGGACGACGTCTCGGTTTACGTCAACCGCGGCGAAATAGTGGGGCTGCTGGGACCGAACGGGGCAGGCAAAACCACCTCGTTCTATATGGTTGTGGGCCTGATCAGCCCGGATTCCGGCAAGGTCATGCTCGATGGCGTGGATCTCACGAGCATGCCCATGTTTCAGCGGGCGCGCCATGGCATCAGTTACCTGCCGCAGGAGGCGTCCATTTTCCGCAAGCTCACGGTGGAAGAGAATCTGATGGCGATTCTGCAGACCCGCCGCATGACCGGCCGCGAGCGCCGGGAGAAAATGAACCATCTGATCGAACAGATGGGGCTTGACACGGTGCGCCGCAGCAAGGGGTATACCCTCTCGGGGGGGGAGCGCCGGCGTGTTGAAATCGCCCGATCGCTCGCCATCGACCCCGGCTTTCTGCTGCTCGACGAGCCCTTTTCGGGCATCGACCCGATTCAGGTTATCGAACTTAAGAAAATCATTCGCGATCTGAAAAACGCGGGGCTCGGCATCCTGCTTACGGACCACAACGCGCCTGAAACTCTCAGCGTGACCGACCGCGCTTACATCATCAGCGCCGGGAAAATCTTCCGCACCGGCACTCCCGAAGTGCTGGCACAGGACCCCGATGTGCGGCGCGTTTATCTGGGGGAAGGGTTTAGTTTCAACAGTAACCAATAATAGATTCCCACCATCCAAAAAATGAATTGGACCCACCCCGCCGTGGGGACCTACACTACGGTTTCAGGCACAGTTTATGACAGCCATGGCGGAAATTAATTCAGGCACCCAGGTAGCCCTGCTGCATCGGATCAGCAGCATTGTTAGTTCCGATCAGGATCTTGAAAGCATTCTCAAAGAGCTTGTCAGCCTCGCGATGAATGTGACGCATTCGGACGCGTGTCTGGTTTATCTGATCGATCACGGCACCAACGAGATCGTTCTGCGGGCCTCACAGCTTCCGCACGACGCGGAAATCGGCAAGGTGAGACTGAAGATGGGCGAAGGTATCACGGGATGGGTCGCCGTACACAATTCCGTAGTCGCTCTTGCCCGGCACGCCTCACAGGATTCGCGCTTCAAGCGCTTCAGTTCGCTGCAGGAAGATACCTACGAAGCCTTCCTGTCGGTGCCGCTGGTCAATTCGGGGGAATTGATCGGGGTTATCAACGCACACCACTGCGACACGCATCAACATTCTTCCGACGAAGTTGCCCTGGTCACATTCATCGGCGAACAGATGGGCGGCGTCATCGGGCGGGCGCGTCTGGCACAGCAGTCGCAGAGCTCTGTGCGCAGGCTTGAAACGCTGGCCGCGGTGGCGCAGACGATCTCCGGCGAAAGCTATCTCGATCGAATCCTGCAGGCGGTTTCCGAAATGGTGGCCGAAACACTCGATTCCGCCGTTTGCTCCATTCTGCTGGTGGATGAAGAGAAGAAAGAGCTGACGGTCAGCGCGGCGCGCTGCTCTTCGCCGGATTACATGCACCGCATGCCGATTCGCATGGAGGGGTCTTTGATTGAGCACGTTATGCGCGACGGGCAGCCCGTGATCATACCCAATATTCACGATGAAAAGCTGTATCGCTACCCGGAACTCGCCCGCAAATCGGGTCTGGTTTCGGTGCTCGCCGCGCCGCTGCTTTCGATTGGGAAAGTGATCGGCTCGATCAATATTTATACCCGCGAAGCCCGCGTCTTTAACGATGAGGAAGTCGGCTTCCTGAAGGTGGTCGCCGGCCAGGCCGCTATTGCGATTCAGAATGCGCGGTTGATGTCGGAAACGCTCGACATGAAGCGGACGCTTGAGGCCCGCAAGCTGGTGGAGCGCGCCAAAGGCATCCTGCAGTTCAAGCACAATCTGACAGAGGAAGAAGCCTATCTTCGCCTGCGTAATGAGAGCCGGCGCCTGCGCCGTTCCATGCGCGATCTGGCTGAGGCGGTGATTCTGGCGGACGATCTGAACCGCAAAGATGGCGGAGCGAAGATTCCGGTTCGCGAAGACAACGAAATTATGTAGCTTTTTGGGAACAGAGGGCTTGAATGGCGTTCGGGTGTTCGAGCCTCTTCCTTCGCAATCACGGGCGCTCTTCCAGACGGGTCGCGGCGGAATCGTTGCGATGCCGCGTCCCTTCAGGCGGGAAGCCGGATTTCACATCATCAGGCTGATCGCCATCTTTGTGGAAACGTACAACAGCCACAATCCCAGCACGGCCGCAAGTCCATAAAAAACACTTACGCGGGTGACCTTCGCAAATCCGTAAGACAGCAAACCGATCTCGACAAAGCTCAGCACGTCCAGCGATGTCATCAGACTGTAAAGGCCCTTCGCCAGCGCGTTGCGATCCATGTAGGCACCCGCGTTGGTCGCGAGCAGGTTTTGTGCGTCGAGTGCAGCCGGGTCCGCGGCGGTCATCAATACCGCGGCGGTCATCAATGTCGTGACCAGCCAGTATGGGAAGAACGCCAGCGAAACCATCGAAAACATCGTCGCGAACCTGGGTGCGCGGCGGGTCATCAGACCGAACGCAAACATCACGCCCGCTATCACCAGCAGCACTACCGCCGTCGCGACCACCGCTCCGACATAGCCCCCAATAACCCTGCCCGGTGAGTTCGCCCCCGCAATGGCAGCCTCTACCCGTTCCGACGGCAGATGAAGATTTTCCAGCTGGCGCCGCATCATATTGGCGCGCCCAAGGTAATGAGGAACAAGAACAGTCATCAGCAGAATCACCAGGCAGTTGGCGATCAATGGCGCAATCCACGCCGCACGCCTCTCGGGAAGGCCTGCGAAGACCGCGCCGGGGCTGTAGAAGATTTCAAGTAAGCTTTTCATGACCCTGGTCCGCAGTCACGAAAAGTCTAGCATCGTCTCCGCTGTTACACTGGCGTCGAGGCCAATTGCCCGCAAATATGGCGGAACTGGAGATCAAACCGAGCGCCGGGTCACAAGCAAGGGTCGTGGTGGTGCTGGCGTTGGCGGGCGGCATCCTTGGGCTGTTCATCTTTCTCCTGACCGGCGGCGGCCGCAATCTGTTCGACTCGAAGACCACGCTCACCACGTTCATGCCCGACGTCACGGGCCTGTCGACCAAAGGCGAGGTGAGGCTGAGCGGAATCCCCATTGGCACGGTTACCAAAATCCAGCTTTCCGGCCTGCTCGATCCACAACGGATCGTGAAGGTGGAAATGCGCGTCAACTCTAAATTTCTCAGGAACATTCCGAGCGATTCCGAGACCAGCATCACAGCCGACACATTGGTTGGCACCGAGTTCGTTTCTATCGCCGAAGGCAAAAGCCCCCTTCCCATATCCGAAAACGGCACCCTGCGCAGTGAGGCGGTGAAGAAGGCCGTCGACCGCGCCGATCAGGTGCATGCGCTGCAGCAGGAATTGCAGCAGGTCGACGACATTATGGTCCAGATCACCTCACCCGAGACACAGATCGGTCAGTTCGTTGTCAGCGACCAGCAGTACAACAAAGTGCTGCAACAGATAAAAGGCCTCGCCGCCACGGCGCACGATTTCGTCAGCCCGGATAACGTCATCGGGCAGGCGCTTTTTTCGAGCCCCCTCTATGGCCGCATCCACGACCCCGCCGTCCGGCTCGATAAAATGCTGGCGGAAATGCAAAGAGGCGAAGGAAGCGCCGGCCGCCTGCTTGTCAGCGACCAGCAGTACGCTCAATGGGTCGGGACCTTCCGGGATCTGCGCTCGGCGCTTGAAGACATAAATGCAGGCAAAGGTCAATATGGGCCGATGCTTCACGACGATGCCGCATACCGGCGCGTAAGCAAGATGCTGGCGCAGACCGACGCGCTGCTGAACTCGCTGAACACCGGAGAGGGCGCGGCCAGCCGCTTGCTGACCAATGCCCAGCTTTATGAGTCGCTGAACGGTTCGCTCCACGGCCTGCAGACAATGCTCGCCGATCTGCAGAAGAATCCCCAAAAGTATCTGCGCTATCAGGTCTTCAACCGGAAGTAGCGGGCTGGGGGCGGACCCGGTCCGTGTACTATCCTCAGTCATGTTGCGTGCCCCATTTGCGCTCGCTCTGCTGACAATTTCCATCCCGGCCGCCACTCCCGATCCCACTATTCAGAAGATCGTTCGCGAGGTCTCCGAAGAGCGGGTCGCCGACACGATGAGAAAGCTCACCTCATTTGAGACGCGGGGCAACTTTTCCGATCCGGCGCAGGCGAACCGCGGCATTGGCGCCGCGCGCCGCTGGATATCGGAGCAGTTTCGTGGCTACGACCCACGCCTCCAGGTGTCGTTCGATTCCTGGAAAGTAAAGAAACAAGGCACGCGCATACTCCGCGATGTGGAGGTGGTCAACGTTGTCGCCGTACTTCCGGGCACCACCAATCCGTCGCAGCGCATCGTTATCGGAGGGCACTACGATTCCATGAACATCGTGCGGAAGCCCAATGCGCCGGAGGTCGGCGCGGAAGGCAGCGAACCCGCGGTCGACGACATTATCGATTTCGAAAAATCGATTGAAGCCGCCGCTCCTGGCGCAAGCGACGATGGGAGCGGCACCGCGGTCGTGATGGAACTGGCGCGTGTGATGAGCAAGTACAGCTTTGAGAAGACCATCGTATTCATCGCTTTCGGGGGGGAAGAAATCGGCCTGGTCGGCAGTTCACTTTACGCGGATAAAGCGCACAGCGAAAAGCAGCAGATCGAGGCCATGCTGAATAACGACATTGTGGGAAACGATGTCGCCGGCGACGGCCGGTCCGAAAACGGGAGCGTGCGTGTTTTTTCCGACGATCCCGCCGATTCGGTATCGCGTGAACTCGCCCGCTATGTGCGGTCCGCCGCGCAGACCTATGTGCCCGCGTTCCGGACAGAACTGATCTTCCGGGCGGATCGATTCAGCCGGGGCGGCGATCACACGCCTTTCGCGGCAGATGGATTCGCGGCCATCAGGTTCACCACTCCAGTCGAGAACCTCGGTGTTCAGCACACCGCCGAGGATACTTTCGAGAAAGCGTCGCCCCGCTACACCGCCAATGTGGCCCGTGTGAACGCAGCGGCGGCGGCGTCTCTCGCGCTCGCGCCATCTTCGCCGCAGGTGAACCGCGAAACCCTGACTGGCGCCAGCAAGGGTCGGCTGGTGCCGAACCTGGCGCGCGGTAAGTCGAAATATGACGCGACACTGCGCTGGAAAGATCCGCATCCGCCGGAGGACCTCGCCGGATACGCCGTGGTCATGCGCGCCACCACGGCACCGCTCTGGGATCATGAGGTTTTCGTCGGCAAGGTCAACGAATACACGATTCCGTCGCTGAGTATCGACGACATTGTGCTGGGCGTGAAAGCGATTGATCGGCAGGGGCACGAGAGCCTGGTTTCGCCCTATATCGCGCCGCTCTATCCCCGCAAGCCAATCGTTTTGTCGGGCGACCCGGCTGGCGCGAAATAACCTTGCAACTACCGCCAGCCGCGCGGCTGATATTGTCATGCCTATGCGCCTCAACCCTGTTAAACACGCGCTGAAAGCCGGTGAATTCCAGCTTGGCCTGAATTTCGGACACCTGCGCTCGGCTGAAATTCCGCGACTTCTGGCCGCGGCCGGCTTCAAGTGGGCCTTCATCGATACGGAACATGGCAACTTCGATCTTGAAACCGTAAACGACCTTTGCCGCGTCGCACAACTAGTGAATCTGTGTCCGCTGGTTCGGGTGGCCGATCTGCAATATTCGCTGGTAGCGCGCGCTCTCGATTGTGGCGCCCAGGGCATCATATTTCCGCGCATGGAGGATCCGAAGCTGCTTGAAATGGCGCTGAGCTGGACCAAATTTCCGCCCGCCGGCGTGCGCGGCTACGGGCTCATGGCGACCCATCTCGATTACCAGCAGGCGAGCTTCAGTGAGGTCATCGGCCACATGAACGCTAACATCATGACTGTCCTTCAGATCGAAAGCCGCCGCGCCGTGGAAGCACGCGAAGAAATTCTCTCCGTACCCGGCATCGACGCCGTCCTGATCGGCCCCGCCGATCTTTCGATTTCCATGGGCGTCCCCGGGGATTTTCAGAACCCCATCATGATCGAAGCCATGGAGGCGGTCCGCGATACGTGTATCTGCAAGGGCATCGCGCCCGGCACCCAGACCCGGTCCGTGCCGCAGGCCCTCTTCTGGAAAGAACGCGGCATGCGCTTCCTCGGCTGCGGAAGTGAGATCGGCTTTCTGTTCGAGAAAGCCTCGGAAACCGCCAGGGCGCTCTCATAAAGCATGAAGCGGTTTCCGACCACCATTGTCTTCCTGGCCGCGATCACGCTCAGCGCCGGGCGTACCGAAAGCGTCGCGCCCCGCGAACAGGCCGCGCTCGACCACATCACGGCGGACGCCCTTCGTGGCGATCTGTCATTCCTTGCATCGGACGCGCTCGAAGGCCGGGCGACCCCTTCGCGCGGTCTCGATCTCGCGGCGGAGTTCATCGCCTCGCATTTTCGCCGCGCCGGTCTCGAGCCCATCGGCCCCGAAGGCAGCTATTTCCAGTGGGCGAAATTCGTCGAAGTCACGCCGAATCTAAGCGATTTAAAACTTACGCTGACCGCCGATCGCGAAGACCTGGAACTGACGGCTTCCGACGTCCGCGTTCATGCCATCGGAGCGCTCGACATCACGAAACAGCCAGTGACGATTCTCTCGGGCACGACGGCCAATATCGAAGGGCGAATCGTCGCGGGCGAAGCGCGCCGCTACGGTTCGGAAGCGGCTATTAACCGGCTTCAGGCCCACCATCCCGCATTGATTCTGCTCGTTGCCGAGCACGGAGAGCCACAGGAGCCGACGTACCTCGAGGACGTGGAAGCCGGATTTGCGCCCGTGCTCACGGTTATCAACGCAGACGCGGTTTCGGCCGTCTCTGAAAAGCGCAGCCTGAGTCTGTCGGTCCATCTGAGCGCCCCTGTCACGAAAGAAGCCAGCCTGCGAAACGTGGCCGGAATCCTGCGCGGGTCGGACCCAGCCCTTCGCAATCAATACGTCATCGTCAGCGCCCATTACGATCATCTGGGGCGGGACGCCGATCAATTGGTATTCAACGGCGCGAACGACAATGGCAGCGGCACCGTCTCCGTCCTCGAACTCGCGAGCGCGCTCGCCACGCTGCCGGTTCATCCCGCAAGAAGTATCCTGTTTCTTACGGTGTTTGGCGAGGAAGAAGGATTGCTCGGGGCATACTTTTATGCGCGGCATCCTTTGGTCCCGGTGAAAGATACCGTGGCCGATATCAATCTTGAGATGATGGGACGCACGGACGATCCGGCCGGCGCAAAGGTGGGAGCCATTTCCATGACCGGCATGGCTTTTTCGGATCTGCCTTCCACCATGACCGCAGCCGCCAGGGCCGAAGGCGTCAGTGTTTACACACGCCCCAACGAAGCCGAATTCTTTTCGCGAAGCGATAACTATGCCTTTGCGCTTGCCGGAATTGTGGCCCACACCGTTCTCGTGGCCTTCGACTACCCCGACTATCACGCCGTGGGGGACAAGTGGCAAAAGATCGACTACGCCAACATGGCGAAGGTCGACAAAGCCGTAGGCGCCGGCATTCTCGATATCGCCAACGCTCCGGCCCGGCCCAAATGGAGCAATGCGAAAGAGGCCGCGCTCTACCGGGACGGGGGAAAGTAGACCCGGTGAAGCCATCGCGCGTCCCCTCGTGGATTCTTGCGCCGCTGCTGGTGGCCTGCGCTTTGGCGGTGCGACTGGCCTTCAACCCGGTTCTCGGGCACAACGCTCCTTATGTCACGTTCGTGCTGTCCGCCGTCTTCGCCGCATTGTGGGGGGGTCTCGGCCCGGGCGTCGCCGCTTTAATCCTGGGAGCCGCCGCGGCCAACTTTTTTGTGCTGTCGCCTGTTTATACGCCGGGGTTCGGGCCCACCAGCAGTCCCATAATTCTGCTCGGCTACGTCCTTGTCACGGGGGCGGTCATCGCCGTGGTCGAGCAGCGGCGGCGCCAGCGGGCACGACTCGCGGGGGAAGCGACGCGCCGTGAGAAGGTGGAAGAAACCGAGCGCGCGCTGCGCCACCGGTTTGAAATCACGCTTGCCAGCATCGGCGATGGCGTCATTTCCACCGACGCGCAGTCCCGGGTCACGTTCATCAATGAAGTCGCGTCCGAGCTGACTGGCTGGCCAGCTGCAGAGGCTCGCGGACAACTTCTGGCGGATATCTTCAACACGAGCCCCGAAGGTACCGGGACCGTCCTGATTTCGAAGAGCGGAGCGCGGCGTCCTATCGATCAGACCACGGCGCCGCTCCGCGATGGCAGTGAAGACCGTCCTGGTTCAGTCCTCGTCTTCAGAGATATCAGCGGGATCCTCGAACGGGATGCGGCCGTGCAACGGGCCGGACGCGAGAGCGAGTATCAGTTTCGGGCCCTGGCGGATTCCATTCCCCAGCTTGCCTGGATGGCCCATCCCGATGGCCACATCTTCTGGTACAACCGCCGCTGGTACGAATACACCGGCGCGACGCCTGAAGATATGGAAGGGTGGGGATGGCAGAGCGTCAACGATCCCGCAGCCCTGCCGGGCGTTCTCATCGATTGGCAGCACTCGCTCGCTACAGGCCAGTTCTTCGACCGGGTGATCACGCTGCGCGGAGCGGATGGCGTTCTGCGGCCATTTCTGACCCGTGTAGCTCCCGTGCGCGGCGAAGACGGAAGTGTGGTTCGCTGGTTCGGCACCAATACGGACATCACCGAACGTCAAAAGAATGAGGACCGCCTGCGCGCCAGCGATGAGCGCTTTCGCCGTCTCTATGAGGCCGACGTCGTTGGAATCATCTGCGCGGATGACTGCAAAGTCTTCGAAGCCAACGATGTATTTCTGAAAATGCTCGGCTATACCCGTCATGACTTGCTGGCCGGCGCCATTCAGTGGGACGCTCTGAGCCCCGTCAGATACGACTTTCAGGACAGCGGCATATTTGGGAAGCCGCACGAAAAAGAGTTACTGCACAGCGACGGGCACGGCGTCCCCGTCCTGATGGGCGCCACGTGGCTCCAGCAGGATCCGCCGCAGTATCTCGGGGTCATCCTCGACCTCACCGAACGGAAACAACTGGAGCGCAGGGTTCTCGAAGCCCAGAAGCTCGACAGCGTGGGGCTTCTCGCCGGCGGCGTCGCGCACGACTTCAACAACATGCTGGTGGGCGTCATCGGAAGCGCCAGCCTTGCCATGGATCTGGTGCCCCGCAACGGCGAGGCCGCGGAACTGCTCGATCAGATTGTCAGGACCGGCGAACAGCTCGCTCATCTGACGCGCCAGATGCTAGCCTACGCGGGCAAAGGCCGGTTTTTCATCGAGCCCCTCGATATGTCGGAAATGGCCGCGGAAATGGCCGGGCTCGTTGGCGCGCTCATCCCCAAAAAGATTCGGATGCAAACAGACTGGGCGGCCGATCTGCCTCCCATCGAGGCGGACCGCGGCCAGATGCATCAGGTATTCACCAACCTGGTGATGAATGCATCGGAGGCGATTGCCGATCAGGCCGGCGTCATATCCATCAGCACCGGCGTGCGAGACCTGAGCGAGAGCGCCATCCGGTCCGAGCTCGAAGGCGTGCCGCTCGAACCCGGCCGCTACGTTTACCTGCAGGTCTGCGATAACGGCTGCGGGATGGATCAAAATACCAAAACGCGCATCTTCGATCCGTTCTTTTCAACTAAATTTACCGGCCGCGGACTGGGCCTCGCCGCCGTGGGCGGCATCGTGCGAAGCCATAAGGGAGCAATCGGCGTGGAGAGCAGTCCTGGGACGGGGACCCGCTTCACGGTCTTTCTACCCGCCTCCGCAGGCGCGGCGTCTCAATCGGCGATTCCGCTGGCTAATGAATATCTGCGCGGAACCGGCACCATCCTGGTGGTGGACGATGAAAGCGTGGTGCGCGAGATGGCGAGAATGGCTCTTGAACGCTACGGATATAAAGTGCTGCTGGCGGAAAGCGGCAGCGAGGCGGTCAACTTTTTTAAGCGCCATCCCGGGGTGATCGAGGCCGTTGTCCTCGATCTTAGCATGCCGGCGATGGGTGGCGATGAGGCATTCCCGCGCATGCACAGTGTTCGTCCCGACGCGAAGTTCGTGATATCGAGCGGCCACAGCGAAGTCGAGACGAGGGCGCTGTTCAGGGGGAAGAAAATCGCGGGCTATCTGCAAAAGCCGTACACCGCCACGGTATTAGCCGAGGCCGTGGCCAAGGCATTACAGAATTGACTAATCGACCGTCACAATCATCTTGCCCACGCCATCCGCGTAACGATCCACCACCTCAAACGCCTGCTGAATCTCATCGAGCGGCCGCGAATGGGTCACCAGCGCAGCGAACATCCCCAGATTTTCGGCCAGCAGATCCCGGGCGCGTTCCGTTTGATGGTTCGATCGATAAACGTTGAAGAAGGTAATCTCTTTCTTACGCAGGCCAGGCGCGTAAAAAGGCACGTGAACCTCCGCCGGAATCGCCGTGTAAATTAAACGCCCGCCCTTGGCGAGTACGCCGATACACTGATTCACGCTGTCGCCCCTGCCCGCGCAGTCAAACGCCAGATCCACACCGCGATTCCCGGTGTCGTGACGAATTTCAGCTACCGGATCCGCCGTATCGAGAGCCGCATCCGCACCCATAGCCAGCGCCATCGCGCGGCGATGGGCCACGGGCTCCACCGCCCACACGCGTCCCGCCCCTGAAAACTTCAGCGCCGCAATCGTCAGCAATCCAATGGGACCCGTTCCGAACACTACCGCCGTTTCACCGGCCTTCACCGACGCGAACGTGAGGGAATGCAAAGCCACAGCCAGCGGCTCAATCATCGTGGCTTCGCGCAAGCCCACCTGTTTGGGAATCGGAATCAGGTTGTGCTGCGGAAGGTTTACCAGCTCGCGAAAAAATCCCGGGATGCCTCCCGAGCTCAGGAAGCGCATGTTATCACAAAGATTCGGCCGCTGCGCGCGGCACATTTCGCAATGCCCGCAAGCGATCGCCGGCTCGAGCGCGAAGTGATCGCCAATGCCTACCCCGGTCACGCCCGCACCGGTCTTCACCACCACCCCGGCGGGCTCATGCCCCAGGATCACCGGAAACCGGCAGCGCGAATCGCCAATGCCGCCTTCCGTGAAATTGTGCATGTCCGAGCCGCAGATGCCCACCGCCGCCACGCGCACCTGCACCTCACCCGGTCCGGGCGGCTCCGGCTCCTGGTCCACGATGCGAAATTCTCTGACTCCCGCTAACTCTGCCGCTTTCATGTCAATCCGTCCGGGCGGCTGTAAAGCGCTTGATCTCATCCGCCAGCGCGGGCACGCAGATCACGTAATTGCCGCCGTAGATGGTGTCGTTGCCATCGAAATCAAAGGTCACGCAACCGGCTTCCTCGGCGATGATCTTCAAGGGAGCCAGATCCCACGGCTTGGCCTGCGCCTCAATCCACGCATCGGCCCGCCCGGAAGCGACCAGCATCGCATCGAGGCAGCCGCCCATACTGCGAACCGTCCAGAAGTCGGCGAGCCACCCGATCAGATCGCGGCCGAACGGGTAGCGGTGCATGTAACTAAGCCCGTTGCAGCACATCATTGCCTCGCTTTTGCGAGTGATCCCGGAAGCCTGCATGCGCCGCCCATCCCAGTAAGCGCCCTCGCCCTTCGCGGCCGAAAACATCTCGCTCGTGGAAGGAAAGTAAGCGTGTCCGGCGACGACCTTTTGATCCTCCTCAAGGCCCAGCAAAACACTCCATGCGCGCGTGCCGCGAATGAAATCGCGGGTGCCGTCGATGGGATCGATAATCCACCGGCGCCCGTTGACAGATTCTCTCGCCGCGCCCTCTTCGCCCAGCAGCCCGTCTTCCGGGAAAGCCGCCCTTAATTCCTCGACAATCAGCTTCTCGCAGGCTTTATCGGCAATCGTCACGGGCGACTCGTCCGATTTCGATTCGACGCCGATGTTGCCCTCGCGAATCTTCAGCGCCAGCTCACCCGCCATGCGAGCGATCCGCGCGCCTTCCGTCATTTCTTTTTCGTATGCCATGCGCCCCGCTACCAGCGTACACACCAACGCTGTTAAAATGACCGTGATGGAAAACTTCCGCGATTTCCAGGTGGGGCCCGATCCTTTTGGCCGCACCTGGCACGCCATGTTCAAGTATCTGCAGACCGGAATCTCGATCCGTAAGGCCGATACCATCGACGTGTGCTTCGTGCTTGAGAGCCCCGGGACAGAAGGCGAAACCGAGCGCATGAAGAAGGTCGTGGTGATTCAGCACGCCGATCTGCGCGCCCATGCCGGACGCACCAGCCGCAAAATCAGCGATACGCTTTGCTCGCGCATAGCGATGCTAAAGCTCCGCTTTGTGATCGAAACCGCAGAAGATCTGGAAAAGGAATATCTCGCCGTTACGCCCGCCGAGCTTGCCGAATTCGATGCCAGAATTCAGACGTGGGAAGCCGAGTGGGTCAAAGCTCGCGCGGCCTGAAAGTCGTATGAAGCGCCATATGACAAGACGAGACTGCATCATCGCCTCCGCCGCCTCGCTCGCTGCCGCCAGCCGCCTTCGGGCGCAGTCCGCGAGCGCTGCCCTGCAGGATGAGATCGTCCGACTCCAGTTGAAACACACCTGGACCACCGTCATGTCGTCTTCCACCTTTCGCGACACCCTGCACGTGCAGTACGGCCGCGATGGCCTTGTCGGCTACGGTGAAGGCGCCCCGATTTCGCGCTACAACGAAACCGCGCAAACCGCGAAATATGCCGTCGAAACCGTGCGCGGCCTGCTCGAAGACAGCGATCCCGCGCAGTTCTCCAAAATCATTGGCGAGGTGTTCAAGCGCATCAACGGCGAGTTCGCCGCGAAAGCCGCCATCGATATTGCCTTGATGGACTGGACCGGCAAGAAGCTCGGCATCCCTCTTTATCGTTACTTTGGACTCGACCCCGCCGACGCCCCCATCACCACGTTTTCCATCGGCATCGATAACCCGGAAACCACCAGGGCGAAGGTCGAAGAAGCCGCCCAGTATCCGGTCCTAAAGATCAAGGTCGGGCTCGATTCGGATGAAGCCACCATCGCCGCCGTCCGCGCCGTCACCAAAAAGCCGTTGCGTGTGGATGCTAATGAAGGGTGGACAGATCGTGAAGTCGCCGTCCGGAAAATCAACTGGCTCGAATCGCAGGGAGTGGAGTTCATCGAGCAGCCGCTGCCGGCCGATCGTATCGAGGATACCCGCTGGATTCGTTCCCGCATCCACATCCCGGTCATCGCCGACGAATCCTGCAGGCACGCCTCCGACATCCCGAAGCTGAAGGATGCCTTCGATGGGGTCAACATTAAGCTCGATAAAGCCGGCGGCATGCTTGAGGCATACCGGATGATCGAGATTGCCAAATCTCTCGGCATGAAAACCATGCTGGGCTGCATGGTGTCGAGTTCCTGCACAGTCACAGCGGCCGCCCACCTGTCGCCTATGGTCGATTACGCCGATCTCGACGGCAATCTGCTCATTGCCAATGATCCCTACACCGGGGTGACGGTACGCGACGGCAAGCTGATTCTGCCCAAAGGCCCTGGTCTCGGCCTCACCAAATCCGCTTTTCCCAAAGCGGGCTGAAGACCGCAATCTCCCTTTGAGCTAGACTGGCTGTGTGACACCTCGTTTGACGAAATGTCCACATCCTCCCGGGTAACCATCCTGTTGGCCGACGAAGACGCGTTGCGTCGCGAAGGCCTTGCCGCTGTTCTGTCGGGCATTGAAAACTTAGAAATCGTAGCTGGCGTGGATAACGGCGAAGACGCGCTGGCGCAGGTCCGCAGTCTGCGCCCCACGATTGCCATCGTAGACCTGAATCTGCCTCAACTGCCCGGCATTGAGCTCGTGCGGCGCATTCAAGCCGAGGCGCTGGGCACGAAGGTGCTGATCCTCGCGGGCGCGTCCGACGACGCCGCTATCGGCGAGGTGCTCCGGGCCGGCTGCGACGGCTGTCTGCTGAAGAACAGTCCGCCACGGCATCTCATCGACGCCATTTCCTACGTCCGGGATGGAGGGAGGTACTTCTCTCCTCAACTGAGTCGTCACACCAGTGATCAAAATGGCCGCGATCAGACGGAGAACGAAGCACAACCCGCACTGGATGACCACGATTACCAGGTCATGTCAATCATGACCGATGGAATCCGCCCGATTCTCGATCGCCTCGATGGCATCGATGCGCGCGTTGCGCAGATGGAAATCGTGGAAGTTCGCCCGTCGCCCCGCCCGGCCCCCGGTGGAGAGAACCCTGAGGCCATTGAGGCAAAGCTGCCGGGAATGATCGAAGATGCCGTCACCCGGCGCTTTCATCAGATGACCGGCCGCCTGCAGACCCGGATTGAAGAAACGCAGGTGCGCACTCTCGAAACTTTCGTCCAGAACATTCAGGTAAAGCTCGTGCAGCGCGTCTCCGCTCTCGAGCACGATATCGCGAACCATGCCGGTGCGATGAACGATCTCCGCGAATATTCGCAGCGCACGGAAGACAACCTCAGCCGCTTGATTGCAGGTGTGGACAGACTCGCGCAGGAACCCCCGAAGAGACTGGCGGCTGTGGAAGCGGACCTTGATGAAGACGCTCCTCCCGCCAGGCGCGGCGGTGCCGAAAGCCCGTCCAGCCGCAGACGGTTTACCCACGTGATCCAGATCGCGATTGCCGCCGTAATCGTGACGGGCATCGTCGCCTGGGGCGTCGGCCG
>JBDUBZ010000293.1:0-5438 GCA_040003745.1 Terriglobia bacterium | reverse complement strand
TTGACCTTTTCAGGATCGAGTCCAGCGGCCCGAATCACCGCCAGCGCCTGCACCGCGAAGGCCTCATTCAGTTCGATCACTCCGATATCGTCGAGTTTCAGCCCAGCCATAGCCAGAGCTTTTGGGATCGCCACCACCGGCCCGATCCCCATAATCTCCGGCGGAACGCCGGCCACCGCGAAACTGACCAGACGCGCCACCGGCTTCAAGCCCAGCGTGCGTGCCCTGGTCTCGGAAAGAACCATAGCGGCGGCCGCACCGTCGCTGGTTTGGGAAGCATTCCCCGCTGTCACGGTACCCGCGGCCTGGAACACCGGCTTCAATTTTGCGAGCGCTTCGAGAGACGTATCGGGCCGCGGGCCTTCATCTTTATCGAAGATCGCTCCGTTGATCCTGAACGGCACGATCTCGTCCTGGAATTTGCCCTCCGCCTGGGCTTTGAGTGCGTTCTGATGGCTGCGGTATGCGAAGGCGTCGGCATCCTCCCGGGACACATTGTACTTACGCTGCACCTTCTCAGCGGTAAGCCCCATGTTTATATAGACCTCGGGATAGTGGTCGACAAGCCATGGATTGGGCGCGGGATTCATTCCACCCATCGGGATCAGGCTCATGGATTCGCTTCCCCCCGCGATCAGAACATGAGCGCCACCCGCCCGGATCCGGTCCACCGCCATGGCAATCGATTGCAGGCCGGAACTGCAGAACCTGTTGATGGTCACGCCGGTCGTCGTGACAGGCAGGCCGGCTCGCAGCGCCGCGATCCGGGCCATATTGCTCCCCGATTCGCCTTCCGGCATGGCGCAACCAAGGATTACGTCCTCTATATCGTCTTTCGAAATCGCGGGATGCCTCTCGAGCAGCGCTGAAATCACGGCGGCGGCGAGATCGTCCGGCCGGGTGTTGCGCAACGCGCCCCGTCCGGATTTTCCGACCGCTGTGCGAAGGCAATCGACGATGACCGCTTCTGGCATGACCAAAACTCCAGATTCACTCTCTCACACCGGCGGGCCCGCCTCTTAAGTCAAGCCCTGGTTACGCTGGCGGCCACGCCTGGAACTGAATCCGCAGTTGCCCTCTGCTTCGAATATGAGTCTCGGTAAGCCTCGACCACCCGGTTCACCGGCCCCATTTTGCGGACTTCGCCCCCCTCTAACCATAAGGCCTGGTCGCAAAGCATTTGGACCATCTCCATCGAGTGGGACACACACACCAGCGCCTTTCCCGCGCGGCGAAAGCCTATAATCTTTTCGAGGCACTTCTGAAAGAACCCCTCATCCCCGACTCCCAGCACCTCATCGATAATGAGGATATCGGGGTCGATATTCACCGCTACCGCGAATGCCAGCCGCAAAAGCATCCCGGTAGAATACGTGCGCAGGGGCGCGTCGATGAAGGCGCCAACTTCCGCGAACTCGACTATATCGTCGAAACGCGCATGGAACTCCCTTCGGGTCAGGCCAAGTAGCGCTGCGTTGACGCGCACGTTTTCCGCGCCGGTGAGATCCATGTGGAAGCCTGCACCCAACTCGAGGAGAGGTGCTATTTTTCCCTCGACTGTCACCACGCCCTCGCTCGGATTGCAGAGGCGGCTGGCGAGATTGAGAAGAGTGCTCTTGCCGGCGCCATTGTGTCCGATAATCGCTAACGATTCCCCTGGACCAACGGAAAATGTGACGTCCCGCAGAGCGCAGAAGCGCTCCCGTCGTGCGGGCCGGAAGAATCCGGCGAGCCGCTGCCGCAACAAAGCGGGGTGCGTCTAGGCCACAAAATACTTCGAGACCTGATGAAAGTGAATTGCAGCCATGAATTCAAATACGCTCGAAGAACGACGCCTTCAATTTTTGAAACATAATAGATCCAACGCCCAGTGTCACGAACGAAACCAACGCCGATTGCAGCAGGGTAGAACCATCCGGAGCGCTTCCGTCCATGAGAATCTGGCGCAACTCAGAGACGAGCGCCGCCAGCGGGTTCAGAAGATAAAGATGCTGGAAACGCTGAGGTATTAACGCAACCGGATAGAAAATGGGAACCAGCCAAAAGAGGACGGTATTGGCCGACTCCACCAGATAGCGAGTGTCGCGGATGTAAACATGCATTGCCGAAGTGATCAGCGCGAGGCCGCAAATAAACACAAGATTCAATGCCCAGATGAGAGGAAGCCAGAGCCAGTTCACGTTAATGCCTGAACCGAACAAGATGACAATTGCCAGCAGCATGGCAATCTGAATCATCAAATGGATGGAATTGGAAAGGACTGCCGCCACCGGCACAACCTCCTGCGGGACAGGCAGCCGCTTCAGCAGGCTGGCGTTGTCGACAATGCAGGTAGTTCCCGTTGTCCACGCCACAGTAAAAAAACTGTAAGGCACCAATCCGCAGAGAACGAACACAGGAAAGTGCTTGATGTTCGGGTTCGGGAAAACCTTCGTGAAGATTACAGTCAGGATACCCATCATTACGAGCGGATTCACCAGCGACCAGAGCACACCCAAAGACATGTTCCGGTATCGGACCCGGAAATCCTTTGTGATCAGGGTCTGAAGTAAGAACCAGAAATCCCCGTGCCATTTGGGGTGCACAAGAGGCGTAGTGGCCGCCGCGCCTGCAGTCATCGACTTATTATAGTTTACAGGCGGCCGGACCCATTCACGCGGCTCTAAGTTATTCAGAAGACGCCGGTTCAGGTCTTCAGGCAAAGAAAGCTGACCGCCCGGCCCGGCCACGTCTCTTCCTTGACAAGCACCTGAAATCCGGCCAGGGTCAGCAATCGTTCGATATATTCTTCTGGAAAAAGCCACCACCAGGGCCCGTAGTCGACCTTTCTCTCAGGGGTCAGCCAGGAAAATTGAGCGTCGTCATTAATGCCAAAGACACGAATTCCCATCGCGCCAAAGTGTTCGGCGCATATCGCTTTGGCCTGAGCGTCGATCGCCGGAATGAAGACGGCCCGGCCCCCGGTCAGGTCCAGCCGGCCCGCGCTGTTGTCGATAACAGGGGGCACAACCATGCTGGTAAATATCAAATACTCCGAGCAAAGGGGCCGCAACGCCAGCATCATCCGCACTGGGTCCGCGGCGTGATAAATGATCCCCGAACAATGGACGACATCCCAGGGACCTATGCCTGCGGGATCGTCAAGGTCCGCCTGCAGGCAGCGATAGCCGCTTACGCCCCGCTGCTGGCATCGCAGATCGAAGTCCCGCCAAAGGGAATTGCCCAGCGGCACCACGTCGACCATCGTGGCCTCTGCCGCGCCCGATTCTAGCGCCGTGGTCACCATCTCGTTTATGGCGCTGCCCCCGAGACCGCCAATATCGGCGAACGTTCTTCTCGCCGCAATGGCTTTAATCCAGGCGCGTTTGGTTGGCTCGGTCATAGAAGTAAGCTACACCGTTAAAGCGGCAGCCTGGCTTGAAACCTCGGCGTATCCATGACATGACAGTATCCGATCGATCTCCCTGCAATGGCGGTCCGCAATAATTTCGGAATCATAGTATCGGAGCACCTTTTCTTTCCCCAGTTTGCCCTTCTCCCGCCAGGAATCCCGATTGCGGTGCATGGTCCGTAGCGCCTGGATCAGGTCTTCCAGATTCCGGGGTGAACGGTCCGTGCAATACTGCGCCAGATTAGACGCATTTACCTGGAGAGGATCGTCGTAAGCCGGTGGAACCAGGATTCCTATGTCGCTATCCTCTATAACCTCTGCGGCCCCACCGACGTCGGTCAAAATTAACGGCAGCCCGTGGAACATCGCCTCCGTCTTGGCCAGACTCCAGCCTTCCGTGAGCGAGCTCAGCAGAAACGCATCGGCCATACGGTAGTACGCAGTCACCGTGTTGGTGTGCCCGGTCATGAGCACGGAACCCGAAAGTGCCGCCTCTCGAATGAACTCCCGAACGAGCGACGAATAGACGGGATCGGCTTCGCCGCCCACCAGGATCAGACGAAGATTGGGGATCTCGCGCCGCAACGCCTCTACCGCCGCAATTGCATGTATCTGGGCCTTGGTACCGACAATCGATGCTACGCAAACGACTACGAAATCCCCTTCTTGTAATCCCAGATCGGCCCGCTGAAGAGGCGCTCCGGGCGGTTCGTCGCGGCCGCGAAGATCGATGCCGTTGGGAATACAGGTTATCTTCTGTTCGGGCACGGAGTATTTTCGCGAGAAGAATCCCGCCGCCGTCTGCGACACCGCAACGTAGTGGGTGGTGAAGATATCGGTTTCGCGAATTTCCCGGTTCAGTTCATCCGTGGTCCAGATATAGGAGTTGTGGATGAAGCTCAGCACCGGAATGCCGCGCTTCCATGCCAACGGAGCGCCGAAATTGGAATAGTGCGGAATCACCAGGTCGGGACGCTCGGCGGCAAGAAGGCGCTCGTATGCCATACGGTCGCGGCCAACTTCGTGAACGGCGATACCGCTCGCACGGCATTCGTCGGCCATATCGCCCGCGTGCCCGGTTACCGCGAGCGCGACGCGATACCGTCTGTTGTCGAGTGCTCGCGCCATATCCAGAACCACCCGCTCCAGCCCGCCTCGATGCATGGAGTCCGTTTCGAGAAGTATGGTCGGCAGGCTGGCCCTGCGTCCGGATCCCGCGGCGTGGCTTCCGGCTTGCGGTCCAGGATCTCCCGACTGCCGCCGAAACAAACGGTCGTTCGCGACTGCCACGATTTGGGCCGCGAGCGCGCGCGGTGCCTTACGGGCGAGGTACCGGTCCGCGACGTCAAGATCCGGCTCCATCTGGAGCGCCCGCGCCGATGCCCCGCCGAAGTTCGAAGGTGCGGCAATCAAGGTGTTCGGTGCATCCTGAAAACCGGCCGGGCCGATCGCTGCGGTTGCCAGGATTGGCTTGCCAGCGGCCCCATAGGCAACCATCAGGTCGTAAGTGACGGCCTCCGCTTCGACCGTTTTTAACAGGGGAGCGATAAGCAAAGCGGCGCGTGAGAAATAAGGGTGCCACTCTGTTGCGCGTTTGACACCCAGAAATTGAATGCGCGCCGGTTGACTTACACGCGATCGCGGGTCTGTCGCGTTTTGTGGATTGCTTGCTATGAAAAGGATGGTGGCGGCCGGCTGCGCGGCCACCAGATCTTCGACCGCCGTCCAGTCGATAATCGCGTCGTCTATGGGACCGGCGTAAACGATCAACGGTTCCTCGAAGGAAGGCAGGTCCCATAATTGCGAGAAATTATCGCGTGCCTTAAGCGAAATCAGCAGATCTTCATAGTCGACCGCCGAATCCGGAAAAACAGACCAGGAATTGGTAAGCGGTGGCGGCAGCGTGAGTCCCTGCCTTGAAGAGGAACAGAGCGCCCAAACCGGGTCAAGCCCGGTCCTTGCGAGATCAACGGGATTGCCGGCGCTGACCCGGACGACGGTTGCAACGCGGTCCGCGAATTGAGTCTCGAAATCGCCAGTCCATTCC
>JBDUBZ010000292.1:0-5443 GCA_040003745.1 Terriglobia bacterium | reverse complement strand
CCGGCGCACGCACCTTTCAGTGAGCATGGAGAGCAGCGCGGTTGCCATGGTGACGCCGGCCGAGGGACCGTCCTTCGGAATGGCGCCGGCCGGCACGTGAACGTGAATGTCGCTGGTGCGGAAGATATCGGGATCGATGCCCAGCGATGAAGCATTGGCTCGCACCCACGTCAGGGCGGCCTGCACGGACTCCTGCATGACCGAGCCAAGCTGTCCGGTCATGATGAGGCCTTTGGAGCCGCCAGGCATGCGGCCGGCTTCGATGAAGAGCACGTCGCCGCCCACCGGCGTCCACGCAAGACCCACGGCGACCCCGGGACGGCGTGTGCGCTCGGCGACTTCCGTGTCAGGACGATGGCGTGGCGCGCCCAGGAATTCCTCGACGAGAGCGGCGGTAACTTCGGTGATGGGATCTTTGCCTTCGGCGTAGCGGCGGGCGATTTTGCGGCAGACCGTGCCGATCTCGCGCTCGAGATTGCGGACCCCGGCTTCGCGGGTGTAGCGCTGCACGATGAAGCGGACCGCGCCGTCTGTAAAGGTCACGAGTTTCACATCATCGAGTCCGTTTTCTTTTTGCTGGCGGGGAATCAGGTAACGAAAAGCGATGATCACCTTTTCGTGCTCCGTATAGCCCTGCAGATCGATGATCTCCATGCGGTCCCGCAAAGGGCCGGGGACTGTATCGAGAACGTTGGCCGTGGTGATGAACAGAACGCGCGAGAGGTCGAAAGGCTGGTCGAGATAGTTGTCGCGGAAGGTGGAGTTCTGCTCGGGGTCCAGAACCTCGAGCAGCGCCGAGGAAGGGTCGCCGCGGAAGTCGCGCCCGAGCTTATCCACTTCATCGAGAATGAAGACCGGATCGTTGGCGCCGGCGCGGCGCAGCGCCTGAATAATCTGACCCGGCAGAGAGCCGATGTAGGTGCGGCGATGGCCGCGGATCTCAGCTTCGTCATGCATTCCGCCCATGGAAATACGCTGAAATTTGCGGCCGAGGGCGCGCGCGATGGAGCGTCCGAGCGAAGTCTTGCCAACACCGGGGGGGCCGACGAAGCAGAGGATGGGCCCTTTCAGCCGGGGCTTCAGCTGCATGACGGCGAGGAAATCGAGGATGCGGTCCTTAACCTTTTCGAGATCGTAGTGATCTTCGTCGAGAATCTCGGCGGCGCGTTTTACATCCACCGCTTCGCCGGTCGAGAGGTTCCAGGGCAGCGTTGTCATCCACTCGAGCCACGTGCGGGCTACGTTGTGCTCGGGCGACATGGGCGTGATGCGCGAGAAGCGATGCAGCTCTTTAAGAGTTTCGGCCTTCACTTCATCCGGCATTCCCGACTGCTCGATTTTGTCGCGCAGGGCTTCAGTTTCCTGCTCGCGGTCGTCGCCCTCACCGAGCTCTTTCTGGATGGCTTTGAGCTGCTCGCGCAGATAAAATTCGCGCTGACTTTGCGAGAGCTGGCCCTGCACTTCGGACTGAATCTTTTGACGGAGCTCAAGCAGTTCCACCTCGCGCGTGAGCTGCTGGTTGATGTATTCCAGACGTTCTTTGGCGTCCGTTTGCTGCAGCACCGACTGGCGCTCGGTGTGGCTGAGGCTGGGCAGGGTGCCGGCGATGAAATCCGCCAGCCGCCCGATCTCGGTAATGTTACCGGCCGCAGTCGCAACTTCGTCGGAAATGTTAGGGGTGGCGGCGATGATCTGCGTGAATTCGCCCAGCACGTTCTGACGCAGCGCGGTGAGCTCCGGTGTGATTTCGGGCTCGATCTCGGCGAGGCGCTCAATGTGTGCCCGCAGAAACGGCTCGGTAGCTGTAAATTCGAGGATCCTCATCCGCGAAATGCCTTCGCAGAAGAGCAACTGACCCTCGCGCATGCGGACGATCTTGTGGATCATGGCGACGGTGCCGGTCTTGTGGAGCTCGTCCGAACGCGGCTCATCGGTCCGCGGGTCGGTTTGCGAAACAACGCCGATGAGGCGGTTTTCGCCCAGCGATTCGATCAGCGCGACCGAAGCAGGGCGGCCGACACTGAGGGGGAGCAGCGCGTTCGGGTACAGAATGGTATCTCGGACGGCCAGGATGGGAAGTTCTTCGCGTTCTGGAATCGGGGCCGATAGATCTGGTCCGGGCTCGGGCGTAGCGGGAGGGTCGGGCTCAGCAGGTGTGGCGCCGAGCAGGGGCAAATCGCTTTCAGGCGAATCCATTTTCTTAAGGGTAACCGTTCTGGTTTCTAGCGGGCGGCTGGATAGCAGCCAAGCACACGCAACATGTCGGCGAGTTCAGCCAGGTGGCCGAGAGCGTTCTTAGCCGCGGGATCTTTCACATGCCCAATAAAATCGAGATAAAACAGATATTCCCACGGTTTACCCCGCAAAGGCCGCGACTCAATCTTAGTGAGATTGAAATCTCTGAGGGCGAAAGCACTCAGACATTTGAAGAGGGCACCTGGAATGTTTCGCACAGTGAAGACGAGCGAGGTCTTAAATTTCTCGGCCTTCGACGCCGTTGCGACGGTGGCCGATTTGGTATTGGCGGTCAAAAGGAAGAATCGCGTGTAGTTGGCGCGATCGTCTTCGATGGATCTTTTAAGAATCTTCGCTCCGTAAATTTGAGCGGCCGCCGCGGAGGCGATGGCCGCGGCATCGGGCAAGCCCTCTTCCATCACCATTTTCACGCTGCCCGCAGTGTCATAGAAAGGCGTCCGCTCGAACTGTGGATGAGTGTCGAAGAAGTTTTTGCATTGATTCAGAGCGACAGGATGCGAGTACACGCGCCGCACGCCGGACATCCTGACGTGAGGAGGGGCGATCAGGTTATGAACGATTCTGACAAACGTTTCGCCGCGGATGACGAGATCGTATTTGAGGAGATGGTCGTAATTTTCGTGGATCGAACCATGTAAGGTGTTCTCAATAGGGATCACGGCGGAATGGCATTTTCCATTTGCGACCGACTCGAACACCTCCTGAAAAGTTGCGAGCGGCGTGGGGACCAGGCCCGACGGGCAGAGCTGTTGGGCGGCAACCTGACTGAAAGCCCCGAATGCGCCCTGAAAGCAGACCTTCCGCGGCATTATTCAGTAACCTCACCCGAACCGGAGACCGGAAGCGGTTGGGAACGAGGTCCGTTCCAGCGGCGGGCCTTTCCGTCGTCGAGGCCGATGAGGTCGAGTGTGCGGTCGATCGTCGAATCCACTAGTTCGGCGACGGTAGTGGGATTGTTGTAAAACCCGGGGATCGGCGGCGCGATTATAGCGCCCATTTCGGCGAGGGCGGTCATAGTTCGCAAATGGCCAAGATGAAGAGGGCTTTCTCGCACCAGCAGCACGAGGCGGCGGCGTTCCTTGAGCACTACATCGGCCGACCGCACCAGAAGACTGGAGCTGATACCCGCTGCGATGGCGGACATCGTATGAATGGAACAGGGCGCAATCACCATGGCATGAGTTTTAAAAGAACCACTGGCTAATGGAGCGGAGATATCTTCGAGCGGCCAGGTGAAATGCGCAAGGGATTTCAAGTCGGAGTTCTTTCTCCCCGTCTCTAAATAAAGGGTCTTTTCTCCGGCGCGACTAATTATGAGGTGAATTTCCACTTCCGGGATGGTGCGCAGGCGCTCGAGCAGGCGAAGGCCGTAAACGGCTCCGCTGGCCCCGGTCACTCCGACGATAATCCGCAAACAGCCTCCCGGCGTGGCCAAGTCATTAAGTTTTGTTCTGTTTTCAGAACAAAAAAAATGATTTTTGTTGAACTAAGAACAGACTAACGTTATAATCCCGAGTAAGAAGAAGGCTACCCCTATGGCGTATGTATCCAGCGGCCCTGTCCAGAGACAGGATAATAGCACGGACGATCCGGGCCAACAGCTTCGCCGGGCCCGCGAGCGTCTGGGACTGCGCTTTCGGGACGTGGAACAGGCCAGCCAAACGATTGCCGAGAGGCATGGCAACTCCGAGTTCATCGTTCTGATCAGCCGTCTTTCCGATATTGAGAGCCATGGGACGCTGCCTTCAATTTACCGGCTTTATTCCCTCTGTTGCATTTACCGGCTGAACCTGATTGAGGTGCTGAGCTGGTTTCGGATCCCTATGGATTCGATCGCGGCGGACGCCGGGGTCGTGTCGATCCAGAAAACTCATAGCATAGATTTTAATACAGAGGCAGCAGAAGTGCTGCTACCGATTTCGCTCGATCCGGGCCTGGATCTGACCAAAACATTTTTTGTGAGTGAGATCGTACAGCGCTGGGGGAAGCTTCCGCTGGCTCTCCTGGCGGGGGCCGACATCAAGCGTTTCCGGTATGCGTTCGTGGGGACGGAGGACTGGAGCATGAATCCAGCGATTCCCGCGGGGTCTCTGCTGGTCGTCGATGACACGAAGCGTAAGATTCAGACGGGCGGCTGGAAAAACCAGGCGGAACGCCCGATTTACTTCCTCGAACACCGGGACGGGTTCTACTGCCGGTGGTGCAGTGTGAAGGACGGGGTCGTCAGCCTGATCGCCGACCCTTCGTCGGACGCGCCGGTATTGGCTTTCCCGGGGGACGAAATCGATGTGATCGGACAAGTGGTGGGGCTGGCTATGACTCTGGATCCCGAGAAGCGACGCCGTAACCGGTCCTGATCAGCTGAAGCAGAACCTGCAGATCGCTCAGAAATAACTGGCGCTCTACGTCGCGGGTTTCGGCGGGAATCCAGCCATTATAGGGTTCAATTGAAAGCCAGTGCGAAATGATTTCGCGTCTATCACCTTCGAGGCCTTCGAGATACTCCTCAAGCTCCTCCTTTTGACGTTGTAATCCAAAACAAAGCCACTGCTGAAACAACTCGTGATGATTGCGCCGGATGAGGCGATCAACGTCGGCTGAGCCGATCCGCTGAGCCAATCCAAAATGTTCATATTGGCCGGTGTTGGTATTCCGCAGAGACGCCATGTAGGCCAGGCGGCCAAGAACGGTAGGGATACGCGCGAGCGTGCGCCGCCACGAATCCTCCAGAGCGGCCTCTTTTTCAGGCGACATGCAATGTTGACTCAAATTGTACCAATCGCCCTGCCTGAGTGAACCGGAAGTCACTGGGAATGTTCCAGATAGGAGACGTTTTTGCAGTCCGATATTTTAGGGCCCCTAAATTATCTAAACTGCTGAAAGTACGGGAGCGTTGCAAGGGCAACTCCCTGCACGGGGTGGCGAGTGCCGCCGTCCGGTTGGTTCAATAGCCGACCGGGATCGATCCTGGTAACTGATCCTGGCCTTCGGCAGCTGATCAGAGCTGGTCAAGAATACGGTGCCATTGCTGCACCCCAAACGATAAAGGAGATTTCACAAAAATGCGCAAGTTTTTTATGGTCCTGACCCTCGCAGTTTCTTATCTGGTCGTGAGCGGTGTGGCGAGCGCCGATATGCCGGGTGGCAGCCCCCAGTGCGGCGACGACTGCGGCAGTCCTATCGGCAA
>JBDUBZ010000291.1:0-5466 GCA_040003745.1 Terriglobia bacterium | reverse complement strand
GCAACTGGCTTCAGGACGATACACGTGTCAGATCAATCTGATCGATGAGACCGGCCGGAAGTTCTCATTTGAGCGCACCGATATCGTGATCCTGCCGACACAGAAGATCCCAACCGCCGCCGCACCCGTGGCCCCTGCCGGCCAGTAGCTACTTTTATTCGCTGACCGTCGGGCGTTCGGAACGGCGCCCGACGGTCAGGCAGTTACTTACTGCTTGATCACCTGACCGTCGCGCGTTCTCAATTCGCCCCAGCCCCCATTGAGCGGTCCGCGAGATCCGCGGCCATCGGAACTGAACGGATATTTCGCGGCGGCTTTTTCATCGACTTCGATGCCCCAGCCCGGCTTCGTGCTTGGCCAGATGTAGCCATCTTCGAGAATGGGGCAGCCATGAAAGACTTCTTTCGTCTGCGCGTTGAAGCCCGAGTATTCCTGGACGCCGAAGTTGTAGCTCACCACATCGAGCGTAACGTTGGCCATGTGCCCCACCGGTGAAACGTCGCCCGGCCCGTGCCATGCGGTCTTGACGCCGAAGGTCTCTCCCAGGATGGCGATCTTACGCGCCGGCGTGAAGCCGCCCGACTGGCTGACATGCACGCGGATGTAATCGATGAGGCGCTCGGAAATCAGCGGCGTCCATTCATGCGGGCTGTTGAACAGCTCACCCATCGCGATGGGCGTGGCGCATTGTTGCCGGATCTGACGGAAATACGCGATGTCCTCGGGCGACAGCGGATCTTCCATGAAGAACAGGTGATACTTCTCGGCTTCTTTGGCAAACAGGACCGCCTGATTCGGCGTGACGCGTTCATGCACGTCATGCAGCAGATTGATCTCATCGCCCAGCTGGATGCGGCTTTGTTCGAACAGTTTCAGTGCGCGCCGGATGTAAGGCAGCGGCTCGAATACCGAGCCGTCGTGAAGACCTTTCACCATGGGTACGGCGTTGGCTCCAGCGCCCCGGCCGCCCGCGCCATAGCCTTCATATCCCGGCGTGTTCACCTGTATGCGAACGTTGCGGAAGCCCTGCTGGACGAACATCTTCGCCTGATCGATGCACTGCTGGATCTCGCCGCCCGAGGCGTGTGTGTAAGCGTCGGCCGCTTCGCGGCATTTACCGCCCACCAGATCGTAGACGGGCATGTTGGCCTGTCGGCCCTTGATATCCCAGAGCGCCTGGTCCACGCCGCTGATGGCGTTGTTGAGCACCGGCCCGTTCTTCCAGTAAGAGCTGTCGTAGCAAAGCTGCCAGGTGTCTTCGATCCTGTCGACCGGATGATTCAGCAGCAGGGGCTTCAGATAGCGCTCGACCGCGGGTCTCACCAGATCGGCGCGCTGCGTGAACGTGGCGCAGCCGTAGCCGTAGAGGCCATCCTGATCCGTAAGAATTTTGACGACGGTCAGGCGCACCCCGGCCGGGGCGGTCTCAATGACCTGAATGTCTTTGATCCTGGGAGCGGGCAGTCCGCGAATGGCCTTTTCGGCGGCCTGCTGCGCCTTTTGCTCACGGGGCGTAATCAGTCCCGCGAACCCGGCGGCGGCGATAGATTTCAGGACGTTGCGGCGATGCATCTGTTCTCTTCCCGTTAACGATCCTCAACCAGAGCCTTCAGCCGCGCCAGTTCACGGTCTATGCGGCGGCCTCTGCGGACCAGTAACAGCACGAAGCCTATCACGATGATCCATGCGGCCGAGTAGCCGTAGAAGAGAAATCTGAGATTTGTAATATCCATTTTGTTTGTCCTAGATGGCGTGCAGTTCGCGGCGCAGCGAATCCATCTCGCGCTGACTGGTTTCCTGATGCAGGCGCACGAGCATGAGGGCCGATCCGATGAGCGCAAGGGCCACGATGCCGATCAGAAACGGCGGCCACCAGGTGGGATCGAGACCGCCTGTTTCAAGCACCGGTGAAGGGTGCTGCGTGCGAATGTCCTTGATCCGGATCGCCATGATCACGATAGGAATGTCGGCGAAGGCGAAGATGGCGAGAATGGCGGACATCACTCCCCGCTGGGTCGGCTCGGAGACGGCCGGACGCAGCAGCAGGTAGCCGAGATAGAGCAGGAAGCACATGAGCTGCGTGGTCATGCGCGCGTCCCAGGCCCACCAGATGCCCCAGATCACATGGCCCCAGAGGCTGCCGGTCACGAGGTTGACGAAGGTGAAGACGGTGCCCACTTCGACGCAGGCTACGGCAAGTGAATCCCAGGCAAAATTGCGGCGGATCAGGAAGGCGATGCTCGAAACGACCGCGATCGTGTAGAACAGATAAGCGGCAATGGCGGCGGGCACGTGAATGAAGAGCATGCGGCCGATCGCGCCCTGCTGGGCTTCATCCGGCAGCACCGTGAAGATGGTGTGCAGGTTATAGATCATGAGCAGCAGGCCGCCCAGACCCAGTGCGTAGGTGAATTTTTCGCGCATTTGAAGCTCCTATAACACCAGAATAAACTCGATCAGGTACATTGCCAGCGAGGTGTAAACAATATCAAAGACCAGCAGCAGCCGCATCTCGGAATCGGTCGCCAGATTCACCGGGTCGGAACCGAGCAGCGCGGTGGTAAGCTGCATGGCGGCGATCAGGACGGGAATGAGCAGCGGGTAGAGCAGCGCGGGCAGCATCAGTTCGCGCAGGCGGACATTGACCGTGAGCGCGCTCAGCCCCGCGCCCACCACCGTGATGCCCCAGGTGGCCAGCATCATAATGGCGAACAGCGGCCAGAAAACGCCCAGCCAGCGGATGTTGTAAAAGAGTCCGAAGACCGGGAGTGAAAGCAGCTCGACGCACAGCAGTAAGACGAAAGCCGCGACGGCTTTGCCCAGAAAAATCGACCATGCGGGAACGGGCGACGCGATCAGGACATCGAGGCAGTCGTTAGGCAGTTCGCGGGCGAAGCTGCGGTTGACGATCATGGCTCCCGCGAAGGAATAAACCAGCCAGAGCAGGCCGCCTGAAATGGCGTAAAACTCTTCGCGGGCAATGTCGAAGGCGAAGCTGAACAGCACGAGGATGACCAGCGCGAAAGAGGCGCTGGCGTTGATCGATTCCTTGGTGCGGAACTCGGTGCGAAGGTCCTTTTTCGCGATGGAGATGGCGGCCCGGATGCCCCCAGTCAAGCCGGGCTCTCCCCGTGCGTTCGGTAAAGCCAGCCGGGGTCGGCAAGCATTTCCGCCGTGCGTTCGCCGGCATAGACGACTTTGCCGCGTTCGAGCAGTGCCACGTGCGTGGCGAGTTCCATCGCTTCGCGGATCTGGTGCGTGGACATGATAATTGTTGCGCCACCGGCCAGCGCCTCCGCCAACAGGGTCTGCAGGACGGCCACGGCTTTGTCGTCGAGCGAGGTGAAGGGCTCATCGAGCAGCAGGATGTCGGGGTGGTGCAGGAACGCTCGCGCGACCGCCAGACGTTGCCGCATGCCGCGCGAGAACTCGCGCGCCATCCCGTCTTTCACGCGCGTCAGGCCCACACGTTCGAGCGCTTCACGGGCGGCTTCCGCGGGATTGGCAAGACCCTGCAGTTCACCGAAAAGGATCAGATTTTCGAGCGCTGAAAGATCGTCGTAAACCCCGATGCCGTGGCCCAGATAGCCGAGCTGGCCAGCGACCTGGATCTCGCCTTTGGAAGGTCTGGAGAGCCTGGCCAGAATGCGCAGCAGCGTTGTTTTCCCGGCGCCATTGCGACCGAGGAGGGCAAGGCAGGCGCCCTTCTTCACGTGAAGATCGGCCCCGCGCAGGGCGGGGTAGTCGCCGAAATATTTCCAGACGCGATCAGCCGCGACTGCGTACATTTTTGCGAGCTTTCGTCTCCTGGTCGGCGGCGCCGCTGAGATCGGGATTCCCTTTGCGATAGAGCAGTACGAAGCCTGTGGCCAGCATGCCGATAACACTGAGCAGCAGCCACTTCACGGCCATGATGGTCTGCATCAGTGTAGAGCCCCCGCTCGCGAGGCCGTAAAGTTTAGGCAGGCTCATAGCGAGGGCGGGCGCGCCGCTGGCGGCTTCACTTTGAGCATTAGCGCTCGGGTCTGAAAGCGTGCCTGTGCCTTCCACACGGATGCGAATATCCGGACCTTTGACGCCGAAAATAGTCGCCTGCGTGCGCGGCTCCTGGCCCAGGTTCTGCAGGTCGTCGCCTTTAAACGTTACGCCCACCGGGGCGACCAGGCGGATCTGGTCCCCTTTCACGAGGTCACGGTTTTCAAAGACGCCGGGAGTGTTGAACGGCATGGACCATTGCATGTCGACACGCGAATCGCCCGGCTTGATGGGGAAATCGAGCTTGAACGTGTTGGGTTTCGGGCCGGGATCCGGAGCCCGCCGGATCGACATGCCCCCGGGCGCGAGTACATTGACTTCAACCTTGCCCTGGGCGGCGGCGGGGAGCGCGAACTGCAGGGTCCCGGCGGCGGGATTGTTCCACGTGGTCTTGCCTTCGTTCTTAAAGACGTAGCTTTCGCTCACCTGCATGATGCCGCCGGGCGTGGGTTCGAGCAGGATCATGTGTTGCTCGATCTTCGCGTCACCGGGGGTCTTCGACGCTTCGTAGACGGGGATTTCGACACCGCTCGTCGGAGTTCCGGGCGGAACCATCTTGTTGTATTGCACACCCGCGTAGACGGCCTGGAGCAGCAGCGGTCCGGGTCTGCCGGCCGGGACTTCCTTGGTGATCTGAAACTTGCCCTGCGCGTCGGATTTCACGCTATCGATGAACTGCGGCCCCTGGTCCGTGGGCTGGAACAGCGTCACCGTCGCGCCCGGTTGCGGCTTGCCGCTCGTGGCGTTGACAACGGTGCCATCGATTGCCGCCGAGGCGGCGCCGGCCATCGCCAGCAATGCAACTAACAGTTTCATTTCACTACCGCCATCGATTTTCCGCATTCGCCGCAAAACTTCAATTCCTTATCGAACTGAGCGCCGCAGCTGGGGCAGGTATTCTTTTTCGGTGCGGGTGCGGCAGTAGCGGCTCTCACCGGTTGACCCATCTCCGCTTTAATGCGGTCGATCTCCTGGAGCACGCGCGCCAGCTCTTTCTGCAGTTCCAGTTTGCTGGTCTGATAATCCTCGTCCGAGAGCTTGTCCACGCGATATTCGAACTGAAGATCGCGCAAACTTTCATAGATCGCCGCCTTACGCTCATCCAGATGGCGGAAAGGCGAAACGGGTAGCGGTTTGGGGAGGTCTTTGATTCGGATGAGCAGAAGGAAGCCGATCATGCCGGCCCCCATCAGCGCTCCGGCAATGAGGCTTGGGTCCACTGATTTTAGTCTAACTTTGCGTTTAGTCTGACCGTGCGCCTAGTCAAACTTCTCGGTATCTTTTTCGATGGCGTCACGGTAACGGGCCAGTACGGGATCGTCATCGCGCGCCTGACCGGGATGTCCAGCCAGCGCGGGCCGCAGGGGTTTGTGGCCCCGCATCATCCTGCGCAGCACCAGCCACACGATCACGCCGCCCGCCGCCAGCGAC
>JBDUBZ010000290.1:0-5468 GCA_040003745.1 Terriglobia bacterium | reverse complement strand
ACCCACTTATCTGAACGCCGTTGTGGGCACCGGTACCACCGGCAGTCTGCGGCCCGACTACACAGGGCTTTCCATTTACGATGCTCCTCCCGGTCTCTTTCTGAATCCCGCCGCGGTCCGTCTGCCGGCCAGCGGGAAGTGGGGCAATGCCGGCCGCAACTCCATCGAAGGGCCGAATCAACTCATACTCAACGGTTCGCTCGCCAGAACCTTTCGTCTGCGCGACCGCATGAGTATGGATCTGCGTATCGATTCGTCGAATTTCCTGAACCACGTTACATTTCCGAACTGGAATACGGTGGTCACCAGCACCCAGTTCGGGCTTCCCACCGGAGCCAACGGCATGCGCAATGTACAAGCCAACGTAAGAGTGAGGTTCTGATGAAGAGACTGATCGCCATATTGCTGCTAACGGCGTTGTGCGCCATACCGCAGCAAGCTCCCGCGCCAGCCCCGCCGGTCGCGGGCGACGGCACCGTCACCTTCCGGACCAACACCCAGCTGGTAATCGAAACCGTCACGGTGACCGATAAGAACGGTAAACCCGTCGAAGGCCTCACTGCCAAAGATTTCACCATCACCGAGGATGGCGCGCCGCAGACCATCCAGTTCTGCGAGTTTCAGAAGCTGCTCGATACCCCCGACGCCGCTACCGCGCCCCCGCCGCCCGTCCGGCCTGTCACGAAGACGCAGATCGCCCCCGAACCCCCCGGGGATATTCGCTACAAAGATCGCCGCCTGATGGTGATGTATCTCGACATGACCGCCATGCCCATGCCGGATCAATTGCGCGCGCTTGCCGCGGCTTCGAAGTTCATCAAGACCCAGATGGCCCCGGCCGACCTGCTGGCGATCATGGAATACACCGGGACCGCCGTGAAGGTGCTCGACGATTTTACCGATGATCGGGACGAGTTGCTGCAGACCATCGACAAGCTCGTGATCGGTGAAGGCAACGGCTTCGACGAGAACGCCAACGATGAGAGTTCCGCCGATACGGGCGCGGCCTTCGGGCAGGATGACTCGGAATTCAGCATCTTCAACACCGATCGTCAGCTTGCCGCGCTTCAGACCGCGGTCAAAATGCTCGCCTCCCTCAATGAGAAAAAGGCCTTCATCTATTTCGCGAGCGGGCTCCGTCTGAACGGGATCAACAATCAGGCGCAAATGCAGGCCACCGTCAATTCGGCTATTCGTGGCAACGTCGCGTTCTATCCCATCGACGCTCGCGGTCTGGTGGCCTCCGCGCCTACGGGCGACGCCACGGTCGGCTCGCCGGGTGGAGTAGGCATGTATTCCGGCGGCTCGGCGCTTGCCTTCACCGGAAATCTGCAACGTTCGCAGGATACCCTCTACACGCTGGCTTCGGACACCGGCGGGAAGGCTCTGCTCGATTACAACGATCTCTCAGCGGGCATCGTCAACGCCCAGCACGCCATCACGAGCTACTACATCATTGGGTACTACACCACCAAAACGGCGCCCGATGGCAAATTCCGGCGTATCAAAATCGCCTATGCCGGAGACGCATCCGCCAAACTCGCCTATCGCCAGGGCTACTATGCCGGCAAGACGTTCGCCAAATTTACCGTCTCCGATAAAGAGCGCCAGCTCGAAGAGGCACTCATGCTCGGCGACCCCATCACCGAACTCACCATCGCGATGGAGGCGGATTACTTCCAGCTCAATGGCGCCGAATATTTCGTTCCGGTATCGCTTAAAATTCCCGGCAGCGAACTTGCGCTCGCTCGCCGGGGCGGCGCTGAACATACCGTTATCGACTTCATCGGCGAAGTCAAAGACGAATATGGCGCCACCATCAGCAACGTCCGCGACAAAGTGGACGTGAAGCTCACCGGCGCCACGGCGGCCGAGCTGGCGAAGAGTCCCATCCTCTACAACACGGGCTTCACCCTGCTGCCCGGCGTTTACAACATCAAGGTTCTCGCCCGCGACGACGAAACGGGCCGCATCGGAACCTACCTCATGAAGTTTGTCGTTCCGAATCTGAATCGCGTCGATAAGCGTATTCCCATCAGTTCGGTCGTGCTGGGCAGCCAGCGTATCGATGTACGGGATACCCTGTTCAACGCCGCGAAAGACAAGGGCAAAGCGGAAGTTGTGAACCCTCTTATTCAGGATGGCCAGCGGCTTCTGCCAAGCGTGACCCGCGTCTTCAGCCGGAGTAAGGATATGTACGTCTATCTCCAGGCATACGAGCCCAACTCGACCGCAATGCGGCCGCTGGTCGCCTTCGTCACGTTTTATCGCGGACAGACTAAGGCTTTCGAGACTGCGCCGCTCTCCATTACCGAAGGTCTGCCGAACAAACTCAGGACGATCCCAATGAAGTTCGACCTGGCTCTCGATAAGCTCACGCCGGGAAGGTACAACTGCCAGGTTACGGTTCTCGATCCCTCGGGGCAGAAGGCCGCCTTTTGGCGGGCGCCCGTCATGCTGGTGCCATAGCGCGCGCAGCCTCCTCAGCCACCGGGCGCCGCAGCGTCCCTGGCAGCGGCGGGGGCGGGCGTTTTTCGCGACCACTCTCCGGTCCATGCGCCGTTTTCGAGTGCCATGGCATCTTCGCAGCTTCTTATGAATGCATTGCGCGCCACAGTGTCGGCGTCGCACTTATGACTGGCGGACCATTCCCCTTTGAGCGCCAGCAGGCGGCGTGAAGTTGCCTGATAGATCACGATCAGCGCTTGATACTGCTGATTCTGCGCGTGGGCGGAGATCGATGCCGTTAAGGTGGCGATCAGGCCCACCAGCGCCGGAACGAATCCACTGGCGGCCATGACTGCGAGCAGCACGCTCACGGCTCCCAGGCAAAAGACGGCGTTGTGCAGTCTGTCGTTAGCTTTCTGATACTCGCCCGCGCGCTTATCGTAATAGCGAATCTGATCGTCCACCCGCTGGGCGATATACCCGTCGACCGTCAGTGGCGATAAGTCCGGCTCTTTGGCATCGGGCGGAGCGGAGCGGATCTCGATGGTCGCCACGTTCTCCTCAATCGCGGTGACGAGGCCGAACAGCTTATCTTCGCGATCTGTCGCATCGAACGGCGGAACTCCGGCCCTGTAAAGAAACACCAGGGCCTTCAGCGACTCCGCTGCCGAACGGGCCCGCGACCAGTCCGCCGTCTTGTTTCCTCCCAGCGCTTCTTTCCCGAAGTATGCCGACAGTGCCACCGTGAACGCTGCCAGGATGGCCACACCTTTCACGGCGAGCGGCCAGTTTGTAAAAGCTTTGACCGCGCCGAATTCCTGCCCCGCCGCAGCCAGAACCGCACCCGCGATTGCAAGCCAGAGGGTGAGGCTGGTCCAGCGGCTCAGGCCGGCCTTGAGATATCGCGCCGTCCCGGCCCAGGTCCGGTAAGCATGCCAGGGAATATCGAGAGCCTTGTCGTAACCCGGATCGTGTGCCAATATGCCGTCCTTTATATAGCCTTGGGCATGCTCGTCGGGCGAACCCGGGCCGGACGCCGCACTGCGATACAGCCGGTGATCCACTCATGCAAACCCTGCTTCTTTGGCGTGAATAGTTGTGCGGCGAACCCGATGCCGCAGGTTAGCCAGCACAGCAGCTTCGCAAAATGCCGCGCTGAAGCTTGTACAAATGAGATACGCCTGCCGGCAAGGTCGGTGACCATAAACCCCATCACGCGCATCCCCAGCGTGCCCTGCCAGCCCGACCTGACCAGAAGTGTTTCGTACATCCAGTCCGCCCCCAAAATCCCCCCATAAAGAACGTAAAGCACGCGGTTGCCCGGTAGAAGATCATTGGTCTCCAGATAGTAAATGCACACGACGACCAGCAGGACCAGAACGATGAAAACGATGAGATCCACGATCCAGGCAACGAGCCTGCGCCACCAGACCGGGTACGTTCCGGGCAGAGCGGCGGCAGGGCCTGCTTTGACGAGAACCGTTGCCGCGGCTGCTTCTTTGCGCGCGGTGCGGCTTGAAACCTCTTTCAGAATGTCCTCAAACGCGACGTGCCGGTACACGCGGCGGCCGGCCCACGCTACCCCAGCCAAGCCGGTCCCAAGCGCCGTGAAACAGAGCGAGAGGTAAAAGAAAGGCGCCAGGAACTCAATATCGAGAGATAGCGTCATCTGCCTGCCACTCGATCCGCGCTCCGCGGTTTGATGTTCCGATTGGTGGGTTGCCTGTGCCCTGGAGAAACTGTCGAATGTCGTCTTAACGCCAATCAGAAGAGGATACAGGCAGACGGCAAAGAACACGGCGAGCACAATGGGGCGCCAGACCTTCCGCCATTTGCGGTCAAATTCCTCTTCGGCCAGTTCCAGATGATGGGCGCGCTTGCTCTCCTCCACGAACGCCGCCACTGACTTCCAGTCACCCTGATATTGCCGCGCCCACGCCTCGTTGGGCTTCTCCGTTTCCCACCACTCCAGAAGCGTTTCGAGCTCACGATCTCTGAGCAGCCCGGCTCTGCCGTCCCGGTAGAGAGACGCGGTTTCCGCCACTCTCCGGTACAGGCGCGCGGAACGGGCCTCCTTTTCCGCCCATCCCCTCAACTTTTCCCAGACCCTCATCAGACTCTCGTGCGAGATGTCGATGACGGTGTCGGGCCGCAGAACGTCGCGCGCCGGGGGCGTCGGCAGGGGGGGCATCAGGAAAGACCGGCTCTGCTTGCGGAATGGCGCCAGGACTTCGGCGACCTCCGCCTGACTCGCGTCCGCCAGTTCGCACAGGGTGGAGAGTTGCGTGGGGCGCCGAATCCCTCTCGGATCGAGACCGGTATCGGTCAGCGCCCGGAATACCTTTTCGCAGATCTCCTGTTGACGGGGCGTCGTGAGCTCGTCCCAGGCCTTGTCGGCGTGCCGGTCCAGCGCATGGGCCATCGAGCCGATTTCATCGTAATGGGCGGGCAGCAGTTCGCCCTGAGCCGCTGTATCGTGCCCGGCCCGTGCCCACGTCCGGTTAAGCGCATGCTGCAGGATCGATAACTGATCGGGGTTGTCGCCCACATCGTTCATGAGCCTGGTAAGCAGGACGGGATCGATCTTTCTGCCGCCCACCGCGACAGGCCCGGAGATGGCTGTGCGCCGCTCGGCGCGGCTCATACGCGGCACCAGAAACTGGCCTTCGTTGATGGCCTCGGCCAGACCGTCGAGTTGCGAGCAGTCTCCCAGAAAATCCGAGCGCATGGTCAGCACAACGTAAATCGGGCACTCGCGTTGTGCGCTGGCCTCGAGCAGAAGCTTGACAAACGCGATCGATTCTTCACTCGGACCATAACGATTTGGGTCGTCGCCCCCGGCCGCCAGCTTGCGGTAGCGGAATAATTCCTCGAACTGATCCACCACCACCAGAAGATTCATTCCACCGTGGGGATACGCCTGCCGGTAGATATCCACCAGACCGAGAGCGGAAATGCGCAGGGTAGAATCCACAATCTGGTCGAGCATGATATCGGCTGGATCTTCGTCGGGCTGGTGG
>JBDUBZ010000289.1:0-5496 GCA_040003745.1 Terriglobia bacterium | reverse complement strand
CTTCGCGAATCTGGCCAGTTAGCCGGACAAAAAATGGACGCCCTGGCAAAGACGTTCGAAGTTTCAATCGCGCCTTCGCGAATCTGGCCAGTTAGCCAGCAGATTTGGAGATACTGTAATGACTACGACTATCAAGTTTCAATCGCGCCTTCGCGAATCTGGCCAGTTAGCCGAATTGTCCAGACAACTTTCGGCGTTATGATGATGACGTTTCAATCGCGCCTTCGCGAATCTGGCCAGTTAGCCAAAGCGGATAACGGTGGTGTTGCATCGGCTTCAGCAAAGTTTCAATCGCGCCTTCGCGAATCTGGCCAGTTAGCCGATGAATCCGGAGCAGGAATTTGTAGTTGAGTTTGATGTTTCAATCGCGCCTTCGCGAATCTGGCCAGTTAGCCTATTGTGCCATCAATGGTTTACGGAATCCAACGCCTTTCTCCGATTTCGCAAAGTATTACGTCGCAAGACTTTACGCCCGGACCCGGAATTTTCGCAAAGCGAGGCCTTTCCGCGCGTCTAAACCTCCCTCCGCCCGAGTGACCCGGCTGTAAGTTGCTGATAAATATATCCATTACGCCCAATCCAGACCTTCGCAAACCATTTCGAGGATTCTCCACGGTCTCGGTTTGCGAAATCACCCCGGCCAAGCTGTTGATTCCACTCCACCCCACTACCGCCATTTCCCCCCGTTTTCCGCAAACCGACCGCCCTGCCGCCGCCGCGCGGCGCTTTGCGAAGATTTCTCGGTTCCGGCCCACTTTCGATATTTCCCGTAACCCTCTGAATTTCATCCACCTGGTCCGATCCTTCGACAGGACCGGTTTTTCGCAAACCGGCCGGCGTATTATGGAGACCTCATACGATGGGCCGCTACTTTAACTGCTCGATTGCCGACGTAAGCGGAAGCGTGCCAATCCTCAAAGTAAGTCTCGGCGAGCCCGCCACCAATGCCGAAATCGTTCCCGACGCAGTCGAATCCATAGCCGCGCTCCATCTGCCGGGCGGCCGCGGAATCCATATCGACGGAGCCATCACGGTCCCCACGGCCATGGCCGTCGCCCACGCCGTCGCGCATCTGTATGGATACGTCGCTTGCTACGATCCCAAAATCGAGAGCTATGTGGTCGTGATCTCGCACGACCCCGATTTCCACGTCGGCCAGCTACTCGAGCGTAAGGACCCGGATCGCCCCCTGCCCCAGAGCTGACTTCTGACCGAAGTGGAACGCCTCGGCTGCGCGCGCGAAGGGCATGGCCGGGCCAAACTCCCCGCGCAGATCCATATATCCAACCAGCCCATCGAAATCGAGCCACTTATCCTGACGGCGGCTGTGCCGGCGAAGCTTGTAACGGTAGAGCTTCTGCCCCACCAGCCGCGAATGCAGGTCGGGGAGCTCGACCCACGGCAGACGCTCCGAGAAACACGACTGGTGCATGCGCGCGGCCGTCCCCACGGTGTGATCGAAAAAACGCGCCGCGAAATCGGCTGGCGAGAAAGTGGGCGCGGCTTCCAGTTTCAAAATGGCCGGCGACAGGAAGACAACGCGGATAGCACGCGGCGCTTCCGCCTGAACCCCCAGTCTGGTCACCGCAACGTTCTGCACCGGGATACGCGGGAAGCGGGAGTCATAGAGCAACTGCCCCGCCCCATCGCGCGCCGCCGCCAACTGGAAATGGTAACCGCCCAGACAGAGGCCGAAGCGCGCGAGCGCGTCGACCACGGCGGGCAGCGACTCGGAGGCTGGCCCGAATAACCGCAGTCCGAAGCGCAGGGTGGCGCCGGGGTCGAAGGTCATCTCCGCCTCGCAGCGCAGTGAAGGGACCGATTCATCGCGCCCCGGAGCGCTGGTGCGATAAGGCTGCACTACGGGCCCCCCGAGCGCAATCTCTTCGAGCCCCGGAGGCGGCGGCGGAATCAGAATAAAACTGCGCGCACCCTCCAGCTTGTTTTCAAACAGCGAGTAATAAGGACACCGCGCCGGCAGCAGACATTCGTGGCCGCAGTTGGCGCCGGAAAGCGAGTCGTCCTCATTTCCCGCCTGCGTGAGCGCGCACAGCGACGACCGCCAAAGATGCCCCAGCGCGCCCCGGATGGTGGACCCGAGCCAGGCCGGCAGAGTGGCCGGTTCCGCCGCGCGCAGGGTCAACCACGCTTCGCGCCACCAAAGTTTTTCGAGCCACTCCGTTGACAGCGAGCCTGCGGACATGAGGTTATATTATGCCGGGTTCATAACGGCGGGCTGGAAAAAGAGGGGAAGAGCCATGCATTTTGTCATCGCCTATGACGTGGAACTGGACCGCCGGCGCAACAAGGTGATGAATGCGCTCAAAAACGTGGGCATCTTCAATTAGTACAAGCGCACAACGGACTTCGCCTGTGCGCTTCATTCAGTACAGCGTGTTCGAATGCGAGCTGACTTTCGAGCGGGCGGCCGAGCTGATGGTTCGCCTGAAATCGCTGATCGACCCGCGCAGCGATCGCCTCCATATGTACCCGCTCTGCGATTCCTGCGGTTTTTGAGGAACTCGCGCACAACGGACGCGCTGTACGCGGCGGCTAAGGAAGAGTTTCTGAATTCTTTGGCGCCGCTCTCCGCGGCCTGTGCGCTTCCGGTCGGAGAGCGCCGGGGAGCCTTACAAATGGAAAAACGGCTCAACGCAGGAAAGCACCCGGGCCGCGGCTACCTTTTCGAACGCCTGACGAATCCGCGCGAGCTGGAGCGGGCGTGGTCGGCGGTGCTGGCCCACTATCCCAAAGGCGCCCCGCCGCAGGAGCTGCGGTCATTCGACCGCGTTCGCAACCGGGAACTCGCCCGCCTCGCGAACGAACTCAGGAGCGGAACGTTCATTCCCGAACCCGCCTCGTTAATCTTCATCCCGAAACCGAACCATCCGGACGAACGCCGCCCCATTACGCTGATCCGGCCGGAAGACCGGATCGTGCTGACGGCGCTGAACCAGTTGATGAATCCGCTGTTCGAGCGGTCGTTTCTGCCGCACTCTTACGCGTACCGCCCGGGCAAAGGCGCCTGGGCGGCGATCGAGCGCGTGACCAAATGTCTCCGGCAGGGGCTCGTCCACACGGCCTCCGGCGATATCGACGATTTCTTCTCAACCGTGAACCGCGAAGTACTGCTGCGCGATTTGGGCCGCGCTGTTTTCGAGAAGCCCATCGTGGAACTGGTCGAAACCTACCTCCACATGGGGACCGCGCGGGACTTCCAGTGGGCCGATTCGGGAAAAGGCATCGCACAGGGCAGCCCGTTATCCCCGCTCTTTTCGAACCTCGCGCTGGCGGGCTTCGACCGGTTCCTGAACGATCTGGGCCCGGAGTGGATCCGGTATGCCGACAATTTCATCCTGCTGGGTCTCGACGCCGTGCAGGTGAAAAACGCCTTCGAGCGGGCCGAGGCGTTCCTGCTCGACACGTGCGGCCTCACTCTCAATGCCGGAAGCCGTTCCTTTGCGTCGGAAAGCGACGGCTTCGATTTCCTCGGCTTCTGGTTCCGCGGCGGCAGGCGAACCATCACGCCCGCGAAACTCGATCAGAAGCGGCAGCGCGTGGCCGAAATCCTGCGCCGGAATCCAGGCCAGTTGAAGGCCGCTGTCCGCGAGCTGACCGAGACCGTGGAAGGCTGGCGCGCCTACTACGGGAAAAGCTCCGATACGCGCGAGCAGCTGCTGATTCTGGAACAGCATATGGCGGACACGCTGCAGCCCTGGCTCCAGCGTCTGCGCGCACAGCCGGCGGGGCGGCAGATGGCGGCGGCGGAACTGAAGGCGGCGCTCTGCGAAATCACTTTGCCGGTGACGAACGACGCATCGCGCAAGCTGAAGTGGGTGGAGCTTCTTGTCGCCCGCACCAGGCCCGAGCGCAGCGAACCCGCCCGGGGCCTGTCGCCGGCCGCGCATCACGCCATCGAGCAGCGGAAGAAGGAATACCGGCAGCTGAAGCAGGAACGCGAGGAGATTCTGGTGAGCAAGCCCGGCACTTATCTGGGACGGACCGGAGAGCGGCTGCTGATCCGCCACGACGGCAAGCGCGAGGCGGAGATCCCGTTTTCCATGCTGCGCAACATCACGCTCCTGACGAAAGCCGTTTCCCTTTCGGGCGACCTTATGGCGGAGGCGGCGGCGCGCGGCATCCCCATCGTGCTGGCCGGGTCGGACGGGCGCCCGCTGGTGCGCATTGGGGCGGCGGATATGGCCGGACATGAACTGTCGCTCCTCCAGAGCGGTTTGGCCACCGGTCCCGGCGGTCTGGAGCTGGCGCGGATCATCGTCGCGGGTAAAATTCGGAATCAGGCGAATTTGCTGCGGTACTACCTGAAATATCCGGAGCGGCGCGCGGACGGAGACTTTCTGGGCGTGGCGACGGCGTCTGTGAAGGCGATGGAGTCGATCCGCGACTCGGTGCTGAAACGGGACTTCGCGGACGATCATGACCTCGAAAGAAACAGGCTGTTCGCGGCGGAGGGCAACGCCGCTTCGCATTACTTTGCGGCGGTTCGCTCGCTGTTGTGGTGGAAACCGGGGTTTGACGGCCGGGTGCGGCGCGGCGCCGGCGATCTGGTGAATTCGCTGCTGAACTACGGGTATGGCATCCTGTATTCCCGCCTCATGAACGTGCTGGTGCGCGCAGGGCTGAACGTGTACGTCGGTTTCCTCCATAAGCCGCAAAAGGGCAAGGCGGGGCTGCTCTACGACATGATTGAGGAGTTCCGGGCCGCGGCCATCGACCGCACGGTGTTTGGTCTGCTGAATCTTGGGGTGGATCTGAAGGTGTCGGCGGATGGGCTCGATCAGGAAACGAGGCGCGACCTGGCGAGGCACGTGGTCGAAAGGCTGCAGGCGAACACGAAGTATCACGGGGAAACGATGCCGCTGGAGCGAGTGATGGAGCAGCAGGCGCAGTTGATGGCGAGGCATCTGGAGGGGAAAGAGCGGTACCGGACGTTCGTATTGCCGTGGTAGGTTTGCGAAAAACCGGCTTTGCGGGGCGAACGGGCGAAGTGATTCAGATTCAAGGGGTTCGCGCGCGAATGGGAAGGGCGGCGAAAGCGGAAAATCTTCGCAAAGCGGCGTGCGGGCGGGGTGGCCGGGTCGGTTTGCGGAAAACAGGGCGAAACGGGGGTTGTGAGCCCGAGAAGAATCAGGGACTTAGCGGGGGCGATTTCGCAAACCGACGAGATTGGGATTTTGCAAAACGGTTTGCGAGGTGATGGATTGCCCGTAAGGGTATTATTATCAGATTCTTGCAAGCCAGAGCGGCTTTTGGCCGAGGCTTAAAACGCGCGGAAAGGGCTCGCTTTGCGAAAATCCGGGGCCGGGGCTTAAGGCGTTGGGGTGGAATAGTTTGCGAAATCGGAGAAAGAGCTTGTACGGCGTAAACCATTGATGGCACAATTGGCTAACTGGCCAGATTCGCGATGGCGCGATTGAAACCAAAAACCGTTTTAAACATGATGTTATCCTTTTCTGGGCTAACTGGCCAGATTCG
>JBDUBZ010000288.1:0-5509 GCA_040003745.1 Terriglobia bacterium | reverse complement strand
TCGCTGCGGGCGAAATTACCGCGCTCGTGGGGCGGAGCGGCTGCGGAAAAACCACTCTGCTCAATATGTGCGGTGCAATGGATTTCCCCACCGCTGGCGTTGTCGAGATCGCCGGAAAGGCAACCTCCCGGTTATCCGATGCCGAACTGACCGGCCTGCGGCGTTCGCGCATCGGCTTCGTGTTCCAGTTCTTTCAGTTGCTACCGTCGCTATCAGCGCTCGAAAACGTGGAGCTGCCTCTGTTACTCGCAGGCGCGAAGAACACGGAAGCGGCCGCGCGCGAAAAGCTTCGCTGGGTGGGCCTCGAAGAGAAGGCTGCCGCTTTGCCCTATCAGCTTTCGGGCGGACAGATGCAACGGGTTGCGATTGCCCGCGCCATCGTACACAATCCGGCAATTCTGGTGGCCGACGAGCCGACGGGAAATCTGGATACCGCGAGCGGCGATCTGGTCTTGAAGCTGATTCGGCGCGCCGCGGAAGAGCTGGGGGCAGCGGTGGTGATGGCGACCCACAGCAGTGAGGCCGCCGCGCTCGCGAATGTCCGCGTGTGTATGCGCGACGGGCGCATCGAAAGAATCGAGCGTTGAAACTTTTCCGTCAATTGATTCTCAGGCCATTGCGCCGGGACCTGACCCGCGGCATTCTGACCGTGCTTTCCATCGCACTCGGCGTAGCAGTGGTAATCGCTATCGAACTGGCCGGGGATGCGGCTACGGGATCGTTCCAGTCTTCGATGACAACGCTGGTGGGGACGGTGGATTACGAGATCACAGCCAACGGTGGCGTGGACGAAACGCTGATGGGCAAGCTCGCGGCGCTCCCTCTGAACGCACGGTTTGCGCCCGCCATTGAACAGCCCGTTATGGTGCCGGGTCAGGGCTCGGTAACTCTCTTCGGAATCGACGTGATCGCGGCGCCCGAACGCAATTCCGACGGGGCTTTCGAGCCGGCGAAACTAGAGGAATCCGCCGTGGTTTCGAGCGATTCGGCGGCGCGATTTCACTGGAAAAAGGGCGACCGCATTACTCTGCGGGGCCCTCGCGTCTCGCTTGTCTTTGCCGTTCGCACGATTGTGGGCGGACAGAATACGGGCTGGGTGGGCGTCGACATCGCGGCCGCGCAGCAATTGCTCGATCTTTATGGAAAGACCGATCGGATCGAGGTGTTCCTGGCGCCGGGTGAACAGCCCGAACAGGCGGAGAAACTCATCCGGGCCGCAGTGCCCGAAACCTACGAGGTGGCGACGCCCGGAGCCCGCAGCGAAGAGAACCGGCGGATGCTGCGCGCGTTCCGCTGGAATCTGCGCATATTGAGTTACATTTCGCTGGTGGTGGGCGCTTTTCTCATCTACAACACCATCGCCGTGAGCGTGGTCCGGCGCAGAACGGAAGTGGGCATTCTGCGGGCGCTGGGGACCAGTTCGCGCGCCGTGCTGCTGATTTTCCTGGGTGAAGCCGCAGTGCTGGGCGTGGTGGGGTCGGTGCTGGGGCTGGGGATTGGGCGGCTGCTCGCGGCGGGGATTGTGAGGCTGATTTCGGACACCGTGAATTCGCTGTTCACCACAAGCGCTCCGGGGGCTGTGGCGCTTTCGGCCGGAAGCATTGCAGGCGCTGTGCTCACGGGGACGCTGGTGGCGTTGTTCTCGGCGTTGATCCCGGCGCGCGATGCGGCCCGGGTGGCTCCGGCCGAGGCGATGCGGCGCGAGGCGCAGGAACACAGGGCACGTCTGCATGTGAGACGCGATCTGATGTGGGCCGTAGCGATGTCAGTGGCAGCGGTGATTCTCTGCCAGTTCGGGCCGATTGCGGGAAGGCCCGTGCTCGGCTATGTGGCTGCGCTCTTCGCTGTGAGCGCGACCGCGATGATCTCACCGGTGTTCGTTACGGTTGTGATCCGATGCCTGCGCGCGCCGATCCGCAGGCTGGGAGGGGCGGCCGGGTTGATTGCGAGCCGAAGCCTGACCGCATCGCTGGCCCGTACCTCCGTTGTGGTTACGGCTTTGGCGACGGCCATCGCGATGATGGTGAGCGTCGGCGTAATGGTGGGGAGTTTTCGCGAGACCGTGCAGGTCTGGCTCGAAAGCCAGTTGAGCGCCGATATCTACCTGCGCGCCGCCGGAAGCGCGACGGCGGGCATCTTTCCTCCCATCGACAAGCGAGTGCCGGAACTCATCGCCGGCACGCCCGGGGTTGCGGATGTGGATGCATTTCACGCGTTCCCATTCCGCTACGAAGGGTCTCAGGCGACCTTCGGGGCGGGGAACCTCGATGTGGTGCGGCGGCGGGGCGCATTGAAATTTCTCGCGGGCGGCCTGGCTGAAGCGGGCAATGCGATCGTCAGTGAACCGTTTGCCAACAAGCATCACGTAACGGTGGGGCAGACGCTGCGGATCCCTTTGGGGGACCGGACGGTTCCCTTTCTGGTGCAGGGTATTTACTACGATTATGCGAGCGACCGCGGGTATGTCATTACGGACCGGCAAACCCTGCTCCGCTACCTGCCGGACCAGCCCGTCACCAACATCGCGGTCTATGTGAAGCCGGGCTTTGACGCCGAAAAGACGCGGCGGGAGCTTGAATTCAAGCTGCGTGATTTTCCGGTGACGATTGCTCCGAACGAGGTTCTGCGACGCGGGGCCGTTGAGATCTTCGACCGCACGTTTGCCGTGACGTATGCGCTCGAAGCGGTGGCGATTGTGGTGGCGATGCTGGGTGCGGCGAATTCGCTGCTGGCGCTGGTGCTCGACCGGCGGCGTGAGATCGGGCTGATTCGTTACCTGGGGGCGACGGGGGATCAGGTTCGCAGGATGATTCTGACGGAGGCGGGGTTGCTGGGCCTGCTGGCCGGACTGCTGGGGCTGGGACTGGGGATGGCGCTTTCGCTCGTCCTGATCTATGTGGTGAACAAGCAGAGTTTCGGGTGGACGATCCAGTTTCACCCGCCGGTGGTGCTGCTGGGCGGGGCACTGGTGCTGGTCTGGGCGGTAACGGTGCTGGCAGGGGTTTATCCGGCGCGATTCGCCGCGCGGCTGGAACCCGCGGATGCCGTTCATACAGAGTAAATGAAGCATCGCTGCTAAAATTGGTAATTCCCCCCAAATTTTAAATGAGTGAAAACACCCGTAACATCGCCATCATTGCCCACGTTGACCACGGTAAGACGACGCTGGTCGACGCCATGCTCAAGCAAAGTGGCATTTTCCGCGCCAATGAAGAAGTCGAAGACCGCGTCATGGATTCCAACGATCTGGAGCGCGAGCGCGGCATCACGATCCTTTCGAAGATCACCGGAGTACGCTATCACGGCACGAAAATCAACATCGTCGATACCCCGGGCCACAGCGATTTTGGTGGGGAGGTGGAGCGCGCGCTCAAGATTGTCGATGGCGTGATGCTGCTGGTCGATGCGAGCGAAGGCCCTTTGCCGCAGACCCGCTATGTGCTGATGAAGGCGCTCGAAGCCGGGCTGAAGCCGATCATCGTCATCAATAAGATCGACCGTCCGGACGCGCGCCCGCAGGAAGTGCTCAACGAAGTCTACGATTTGTTCATTGACCTCGATGCGCATGAGGACCAGCTCGATTTCCCGGTCCTGTATGCCATCGCGAAGACGGGAATTGCGAAGACCTCGCTTGAGGATCCATCGGAAACCTTGCAGCCGTTGTTTGACGCCATCATCAAGCATATTCCTCCGCCCGCGGGTGATCCGGATGCTGTTTTGCAGGCGCAGGTGGCGAATCTCGATTACAGCGAGTACCTGGGGCGTCTCGCCATCGGCCGTGTTTTCCAGGGGACGCTGCGGCATGGCGACGATGTTGCGGTCTGTCATCTGGATGGCACTATCCAGAAGATTCGCGTGACCAAGCTTTATTCGTTTGAAGGCCTCAAGCGCGTGGATGAGACGGTCGCGCGGCCGGGCGATCTGATGGCGATTGCGGGGGTGGAAGGCATCACGATCGGCGAAACCATCACCAGTGTGGAAACGCCGATGCCGATGCCGAAGATCCAGATCGATGAGCCGACCATCGGGATGACGTTCACCATCAATACCTCGCCGTTCGTGGGCAAGGAAGGCACGTTTGTGACGTCGCGGAACCTGAAAGAGCGTCTCGAAAAGGAACTCCTGACCAACGTTTCCATCCGCGTGGAATCGACTTCGCCTGAGACGTTCAAGGTCATGGGCCGCGGCGAACTGCAACTCGCCATCCTGATTGAAATGATGCGGCGCGAAGGGTTCGAGCTCACGGTGGGCAAGCCTGAGATTCTGACGAAGAAGATCGATGGCAAGACCATGGAGCCCGTGGAACAACTGGTTATCGACTGCCCTGAGGGGTACATCGGTGTGGTGATCGAAAAGCTCGGCTCGCGCAAGGGCAAGATGAGCAAAATGATCAACAACGGCTCGGGGCGTGTGCGGCTCGAGTTTCATATTCCTTCGCGCGGATTGATCGGGCTGCGCAGTGAGATCTTGACAGATACTCGCGGCACCGCGATTCTGAATTCGCTTTTCCATGGGTATATCGAATGGCAGGGCGATATTCCGACGCGGCCCACTGGGTCGCTGGTATCGGACCGGGCGGGGAAATGCACCGGCAATGCGATCTTCAACCTGCAGGAGCGCGGCGAAATTTTCGTTAACCCCGGTACCGAGGTTTACGAGGGGATGATCGTCGGCGAGAATTCACGCAATTCGGATCTGGATGTGAATATCGTGAAGGAGAAGAAGCTCACGAATATGCGGGCATCGTCTGCGGATGAAGCGATTCGCCTGGTGCCGCCCCGCCTGCTGAATCTGGAACAGGCGATTGAGTTTGTGCGTGAGGACGAGATGGTGGAAGTGACGCCGACCTCGATCCGGTTGCGGAAGAAGATTTTGAAGGCTAATCAGCGGTAGGATGACTTCCGTTTCAGAGTATCTGGCGACGTGCTATCGGCCGGATTGCGATTACGTCGACGGTCAGGTGCTGGAGCGGAATACCGGCGAACTTGAGCACAGCGGCACCGTGGGTGAGGTTGTCTACTGGCTTAAATCGCGGTACCCTCGCTTGCGGTGGGGCGTTTTGCCTTCGGTACGGGTGCAGGTTAAGCCAGCCCGCTTCCGTATACCGGATGTATGCGTGCTCGCTGAAAGTGCGCCGCGAGACAAGATCATAAGAACCGCACCGATTCTTTGCGTCGAAATTCTTTCGCCGGAAGACACGATGACGGAAATGATCCGGCGAATTCAGGATTACTTCGGAATGGGTGTGCCGGTTTGCTGGATTCTCGATCCCGTGGGGCGCAGGGCGTGGGTTGCTACCCCGGGTCATCTGGACGAGGCCCTCGATGGTGTGCTGCGCGGTGAAATTGAAATGCCACTGGCTGAGATTTACGAAGACTTGCTCCGTGCCCAGGCGAGTGGTGGCGCTCAGACTGCCTTCGTATAAACGCCCATTCGCCGCTTGACCAGATCGACGGTCGAGTTTGCGATTGGGGTGATCGCATCGGCGCCATCCTGCAGGACTCGGTCC
>JBDUBZ010000287.1:0-5510 GCA_040003745.1 Terriglobia bacterium | reverse complement strand
GACAGTGAAAAAATCGCCGCTCTGCGCCGCGCGGCGCGCGACTATATCCGGCGCGCCAATGCGGAGGATGTTCCTTCCCGGTTTGATGTCATCGCCATCTCGGGAAATCGCATCGAACACTTGCGCGATGCTTTCGCCACGTTCGGTTCAAGGTAGAAGCGCCACTCGCCCGGCGTGAGATTGCGTTGAAAGCCAAGGCTAAAGAGAGATCAGTTTCAGACCGGGGATGCGGTTGAAGTCGCGGGTGTTTCCTGTGCCGATTGCGTAGCCGAGCTCCAGGGCACACGCTCCGATCATGAGATCGCCCAACGCAAGGTTGATGCCCCTGGCGGCTTGTTCCGCACCGATGCGGGCGACGATTTCAGCGGTAAATTCCGTTAGCGGATAAATGGGGACGGTGGCTTTCAGATCATCCAGGAACGCCCGGCGACGCCGACGGACTTCCGGTGTGTTGGCGCGATAAATGCCATGGCCGATCTCGGCGATTGTGATGACTGATAACACCACGGGGGCGTCGCCGATGGCTTGCTGTACGGTCTCGATGGCCTGGACTGCAGTCAGTTTTCGGCGCTCTGCGGCAATCAGCACGCTCGAGTCGAGTACTAATCCCAGGAAGGTGGATTCCATGGCTGGCGATGGGCCTTGATTCCTTCCTCAATATCGCGCGCGAAGTCATCATCCATCGCTGCGGTTGAGCCTCGCGCCTTCAGAGCGGCGACGATCTCGGAGATCATGCGGGCCACCGGTCCGGACTGTTTCAGCACGGCGACGGGCCGGTGATCCTGCTCAATGACGATCTCGACGCCCTGCTGTACTTTGGCCAGAACGGCATGAAGATCGCGAGCCACCTCGGCTTCGCTCATGTGGACAGTTGGCATTGGTTCCATTATGCTCTTGCGAGGTCTCGGTGTGTCATAGCCGCCGGCCATACCACCAGGCCGAGCCCGCACAAGCGAGCGCGCACGGAATCAGGATCAGCGGCGTAATCCGACTTGCGGTCACACCCGCGCCGGTCATCGCGACCACCTGGAACGCACCAACGCCAAGCGGACCTCCGGTCGAAAATCGCCAGCGCGTCTGCTCGCGCATCCCATCCACCGAAGGCGCGTGGCCGATTGCCAGCGCCGCCAGCCCAGCCGCCAAGCCTGCTATTGGTGAAAGCGGTGCGGTCACGATCAGGATCACGATGAGGAACGCTATATCCTTGGCCGCCAGAATCCGCCATCCCGGGAGCGGCATGAGTCGATAGCGCGTCATGCCGCCATCCGATTCGAGTCCAAACAGGCACTGCGCATAGCTCGATAGTGCGAGAACAATGAGCAGTGTGATCATCAGCAGCGCCTCCGGGGGAAATGGGCGAACCCACATCCTATAGGCCACACCTGCGACACTGAGCAGGATCGCCACGTAAATGTCGAGCGTCAGCAGCATCTCGCGCAGATTCTTGCGCACCAGTTGCCCCAGCGTGCCGCCCACCGCCGGAATCCAGTTCAGGTAGCGCGGCTCGCCCGAGAACGCGGGCACGAAAAACCCAGCGCCGAAGAGCGCCAGCCCCAGTAACAACACGCCGACGCTCTCCGTATGCCAAACGCACCACGCGGCCAGCAAAAGAAGGCCCCACGTTACTGGATTCAGCCACGGGCTCAACACCCGCAGCAACCGCCGGTCCCTTCCGCTCAGAGGCCACAATGCCAGCCTTTCCGGCGGAATCCGGCGCAACGGATCGGCGCTCAGAGGAAACAACACCACGAGAGCGGCCAGCAAATAGAGAAACGTGCCCGCCTGCCGCAGCAGAAGGATGGTAACCCAGAAAAAGTTGTTGGTCGAAATGCTGCCGAAGGTCTTACGTTCGCGTTTTCCGACCGTCGCCAGCGCCTTCAGGATCGGTCGGAGCCGAGCCACGCGAGGTCCTCCACTGGCGGATATTCGATCAGTTCGAAATACAGCTCTTCGAGCGGGCGGGTGAGTTCCGCCGCGGTGGAATTCCACGCAATTTTTCCATGCCGGATCAGGACGAACTGCGTGGCCATCCTCTCTATGGTGGAAAGAATGTGCGACGTAAGAAACACCGTGGTGCCCCGCGCCGAGATCGTACGCAGCAATTCGCCGATGGTGCGGGAAGTTAATGGGTCGATGGCTTCGAACGGTTCGTCGAGAAAGAGCACCGGCGGGTTGTGAATCAGCGCCATCGCGAGCGCCGCCTTCTTACGCATGCCGGTGGAGCAGCGGCTCGCGAAAAGATCACGGCCGTTTTCCAGATCGAGCGCGCGCAGCAACTGGCCGGCGCGGCTTCTGGTTTCTTCGCCGCTGAGGCCGTAAATATCCCCCGTCAGCAGCAGATGTTCCTGCACGGTCAGATCTTCGAACAGGCCCAGATTCGCCGGCAGCACCCCCATCCTTCGGCGCAACTCCACGCCGCCCGTGAGGATGCTGAGCCCCGCCACAGTGGCATCGCCCGAAGTCGGCCGAAGCAGCCCGGTCAGCATATTGACTGTCGTCGATTTCCCCGCGCCGTTCGGACCCATAAACGCGCAGATGGCCCCGGCCGGCACTTCAAGCGTGAGGCCATCCACCGCGACGGCGGCGCCAAACGTCTTCGTGAGCTTATGGCAGGAGATCACGCGTTTTCCCAGTCCATAACAATCTTTCCGGAATTACCGGATCGCATCAGCTCGAAGGCATCTTTATAGTCGCGGAAGCCGAAGCGGTGCGTCACCACGGGACTGATATCGAGGCCCGATTCCAGCATCACCGTCATCTTGTACCAGGTCTCATACATCTCGCGTCCATAAATCCCGTGGATCGTGAGCATGTTGAAGATGACGGTGTTCCAGTCGATGGCAATCTCGTTCGGCGGAATTCCCAGCATGGCGATGCGCCCGCCATGCGACATGTTTGCAATCATGTCGCGGAATGCCGACGCATTGCCCGACATCTCAAGCCCCACGTCGAACCCTTCGCTCATGCCGATCTCCGCCTGCACGTCTTTCAGACTCTTCTCGCGTGGATCGACTGCCAGCGTGACCCCCACCTTTCGCGCCAGTTCCAGCCGGTAAGGATTCAGATCTGTGATCACGACATGCCGCGCCCCGGCGTGCCGGGCTACGGCGGCGGCCATGATCCCGATCGGCCCGGCGCCCGTGACCAGCACATCCTCACCCAGCACCGGGAATGCCAGCGCGGTATGCACGGCGTTGCCAAACGGATCGAAGATGCAGGCTATATCCGGATCGACCGCGTTCTTGTGTACCCACACGTTGGTCATGGGCAGCGCAATATATTCGGCGAACGCGCCGGGCCGATTGACTCCGACTCCGCTCGTGTGCGCGCAAAGATGGCGCCGGCCCGCGAGGCAGTTTCGACACCTTCCGCACACCACATGGCCCTCGCCGCTGACCATCTGCCCGGGAAAGAAGTCCGACACATTCGATCCCACGGCCTCAATTTCGCCCATGAATTCATGCCCGATCACCATCGGTACCGGGATCGTACGGCTGGCCCAGGCGTCCCAGTTGAGGATGTGAATGTCGGTCCCGCAGATGGAAGCCTTGTGAACCCGGATGAGAACGTCGTTGACGCCGATCTCGGGCACCGGGACATCTTCGAGCCACAACCCCGGCTCAGGCCTGCTCTTGACCAGGGCTTTCATCAGCTTAGGCGTTGCCATTACTTACCATCGTAAAGGTAGTTATGAGCCAGATCGCATGAAACGAGTGCCTGAGCAAGTCCTGCTGGTGCCTTACCTGCTGCGCTGGGCTGCAATTTCACTAGTCGTTGGAGTCATGGCCGGAACGGCCTCCGCGCTGCTCCTGGCTTCGCTCGAATGGGCAACAGCGACGCGTGAATCTCATCGCTGGCTCATCGCATTCCTGCCGCTTGCGGGGCTCGCCGTCGGCCTCATGTACAAGTATCTCGGCAGTTCCGTCGAAGCCGGCAACAACCTTCTGCTTGAAGAAATTCACAGCCCGCGAAATGTCATCCCGGCGCGCATGACGCCGCTGATTCTTCTGGGTACGGCGATCACACATCTGTTTGGAGGTTCCGCCGGCCGGGAAGGCACCGCACTTCAAACGGGAGCATCGCTGGCCGATCAACTCACGAGCCCGCTCAAACTCCAGCCGCATGACCGGCGCATTCTGCTGATGGCTGGTATCAGTGCCGGCTTTGCGTCGGTCTTCGGAACACCGCTCGCGGGCGCGGTTTTCGGACTGGAAGTACTCGCCATCGGCAAACTGAGGTACGACGCCATTCTGCCCTGCTTTTTCGCGGCGGTGGTGGCCGATCGGGTGACGCTGCTCTGGCGCATTCACCACACGGTCTACAGGATCCCCGTGATCCCGGAGGTCACTGCCGCGGGCCTCGCTTCAGCCATCCTCGCGGGTGCAGTCTTCGGTGTCGTGGGGATGCTCTTCGCCAAATCGACTCACGCCATTACGGCGGTGGCTAAACGCGTCATCGCCTGGTCGCCGCTGCGCCCCTTCACGGGAGGCGTAATTGTTGCCCTGGCCGTGTTTGCACTGGGCACCACGAAATATATCGGGCTCGGAATCCCCACCATCGTGGCCGCCTTCGCAGGCCCGCTGCCGCCGTGGGACTTTGCCGCCAAATTTGCCTTCACAGTCGTCACCCTGGGCTTTGGATTTAAAGGCGGCGAAGTGACGCCGCTCTTCTTCATCGGAGCGACGCTCGGCAACGCGCTCGGTTATTTGCTGCCCCTGCCCGCACCCATGCTGGCGGGAATGGGTTTCTGCGCGGTGTTCGCGGGCGCCGCCAACACGCCGCTCTCGTCGACGCTCCTGGCGATGGAGCTTTTTGGATCGGAGGCCGGTGTCTACGCTGGCATTGCGTGCGTCGTCAGTTACTTGTTTTCAGGTCACACCGGAATCTACAGCGCACAGAAGATCGGCTGGAGCAAAAATGCCGGCAATCCGGTTGAGCCGCCCAACAATCCGTGAACGGAGGCAAGCTCGTCCGGCGCGATCAGGACTTAAAAAGCGGCGCTGCGCCGAACGTTCGCATTCTTTTTCGGCGCCTTGTGCTTTGGCGCCTTATGTAACCTGACCTTCGCCGTCTTGTCTTTGGCCCGATGGGACTTGGCGAAATATGGCCTGGCCTCAAGGGGCGAAAGCAGGAAACAAAAAGTAAGGGCGATGGCGGCGTAGCGCATAGTGGATTTATCTTAGCTGATCGGGCGTGGGAAAGTGCGTATAAACTTCCCAGAAACAGAAGACTGTGATCAGGACACATACTGCCGCAAGGACCCGCCACATGGCCTCGCGCTCGCGCGAAGAATGCACCGGAGTGCCCGCCACGTATCCCACTACAAAGCCGCCTGCCAGGCCTCCAATGTGAGCCCAGTTATCTGTGCCAAACCCTCCAATAAATCCGATCGCCAGGATATAGACCACCCAGCGCAGATAAAAATTGCGAATGGCGAGGCCGACGGAAGATCGATTGACCATGCCAAAGGCGATCATGGCGCCGATCAGGCCCGTAATGCCCGCCGAAGC
>JBDUBZ010000286.1:0-5512 GCA_040003745.1 Terriglobia bacterium | reverse complement strand
GATCGATATGGTTTCGGCGCTGCCCGCCGATTATAAAGGGGAGAAATCCGCCGCGGAAATCGAGATCGACGCCCGCGGCCGGTTTGTGTATACGTCGAACCGCGGCCATGATTCGATTGCCGTATTCGAAGTAGATCCGAAGACGGCCAAACTGAAGTTGATTCAGAACCAGCCGAGCGGCGGGGGGCAGCCGCGCGCCTTTGTGATCGATCCTTCGGGGAACTACATCATCGCGGGGAATCAGAAGACGAACAATATTACGGTCTTTAAGATCGACCATGCGACCGGCAGGCTTTCCCGCACTGGTGAAAAGATCGAACTGGGCGCGCCCGTTACGTTCGCTTTTCTGCAGTAGGCCGCCAAGCGGGTATCAATACAGAGCCATATCGGTGAAGAGAATCGCCTTTTTCATAGTGGCCGGAGGCATAGCGTTTTTTAACTGCGCCCAGGTACGCGCGCAGACCTGCGGACCGGGAGAACTGCGTGTTCTCGTGAAGGATTCGCAGGAGGCGCCGATATACAATGCGCTCGTCCGCGTCGGTTCCGAATCGAGCGAAGTTGCGACTCGCGCCACGCCCGCGAAGGGTGACGCGGATTTCACCCAGGTTCCCTGCGGATCATGGTCGGTGCGCGCATCCAAAGAAGGGTTTGAAGATATCAGCCGCACGGTCCAGATTGTGGGCCAGGGCATAGTCCAGATTTCCCTGACGATGCTCCCGCAGATCAAGCGGTCGAGCGTGGATGTGACAGATTCGCCGCCTCCGGTCGAGCAAAGTTCTTCGCGGAACTACCAGTTGCATCCGGCCGAAGTTAAAACTCTGCCGACCAATCCGGCGACGGTTGCCGATACTCTTCCGCTGGTGCCCGGCGTGGTGCGTTCACCGAATGGCGAGTTGATTGTCGATGGCTCGGGCGAACAGCGCAGTTCCCTGGTAGTGAACCAGAGCGATGTGACCGACCCCGCCACGGCTAAATTCGGACAAACCGTTCCCGTCGACAGTATTGAGAGCGTAAACGTTCTGAACGCTCCTTTCCTCGCGCAGTATGGGCGGTTCACACAGAGCGTAGTCGCCGTTGAAACGAAGCGCGGCGGGGATAAGTGGCACGCCGAGCTGAACGATCCTTTTCCAGACTTCCGGATCCGCAGCTACCATATGCGCGGCATTCGCAATGAAACTCCGCGCGGGGTTCTGGGCGGCCCGATCATTCCCGACCGGCTGTTTGTGATTTCGTCGCTGCTGTATTTTCTGGATAAAGCTCCCAGCCGCACTCTGCCTTTTCCTTTCAATGAATCGAAGCAGGAAAAAATCAATTCGTTTACGCAGGTGGATTACATTCTTTCGCAGCGTCAGATTTTGAACGTCACTTATCACTACAGCCCGGAGCACACGAATTTCGTGAACCCGGAATTCTTTAATCCCGAACCCGTGACTCCCAGTTACGCGCAGCGCAGCTACGTGGCTACCGCGGCGCATCACCTCGGCTTGCTGGGAGGCACGCTCGACACGTCGATTTCCTATCAGCGGTTTCACACTTTTATCGGCGCGCAGGGAAATGCCGAAATGACTCTCACGCCGGAGGGGAATCGTGGCAATTACTTTGGCGTGCAGACGCGGGATGCCTTTCGCCGGGAATGGCTGGAGATCTGGTCCCCAGCGCCCGTGCAGATTTTAGGCTCGCATCAGCTGAAAGTCGGGAGCTCGCTTACAGTGGCGACGAATCACGGCCAGTTCACTTTCCGTCCGGTTAACATCGTCGATACGGATGGCTCGCTGATCGAGCGCATTTCCTTTGCTAACACGCCGCAATACAAGCGTACGGATCTCGAATACACGTTTTATGCACAGGATCACTGGGTTCTTACTCCGCGGTTTTCCTTCGACTACGGGTTGCGCGTGGAGCATCAGCGCCTTGCCTCCAGCCTGCGCCTCGCGCCCAGGGGGGGCTTTGCGTGGACTCCGTTTTCCAATGGCCGAACCGTTTTCCGTGCGGGCTACGGGCAGTTCTACGACCACATTCCCCTTGACGTTTACGCCTTCAGCCGTTATCCGAACCGGACGCTGACGGATGCTTCGGGGAAAGCGGTTCGATACGTCAACGTTATCGGCAGCGCTACCGGTCCGCGTTCGTTTCTGATCAACGGGGAGAGAGTGGCAGGCGCTTTTTCTCCGCGCGGCGCGACGTGGAACGTTCAAATGGAACACCGCTTCGCGAGACTACTGCGCATTCGCGGCGTTTATACCGACAACAGGTCGGTGGGGCTGATTGTGCTTGAGCGCGATCAACTGGGCATTACCGATGAAGTCGTGCTGAATGGCAAAGGCAGCTCGCGCTATCGTCAGGCTGAGATCACCGGGAAGATGACCTGGACCGATGGGCGTCAATTCGTTTTTTCATATACACACAGCCGGGCCGAGGGAAATCTCAACGGGTTTGATAAATTTCTGGGCAACTTCGCGCTACCCCGAATCCGGCCCGATATCTACTCCAACCTGCCGGGCGATCTGCCTAATCGGTTTCTGGTGTGGGGCCATACGGACGTCCCATTCTGGAGTCTGGAACTGGACCCGATGGTCGAGTACCGCAATGGTTTTCCATACGCCGCTGTGGACGCGGGTCAGAACTATGTCGGCATTCCTTACAGCGACAAGACCCGCTTCCCGAAGTTCTTTTCCGCCGACGGCCGCCTGGCCCGCAATTTCAAGATCAGTCCGAAATACACGGTGCGCTTATCGGTGACTGGTTACAACATGACGAATCACTTCAACGCGCTGGCGATCCATAACAATATTGCGGATCCTCGTTATGGCGAATTTTTTGGGAATTATCACCGCCGCTACCGGTTTGATTTCGACATTATTTTCTAGCCCGAAACAAGTGATGCCAAGCCGGGAAGTAAACTAGCAGGGTGCGGGAAAACGTCGGAAAACGCCTGCCGGCGCGCGCGGCCCCCCAGCCTGCAGCCGTGTCTGCAACCATTCGTTCATGACGCCACACGCTGACTCCTCAGCAGGCATTTTCTCCAGGCTTCGGACTGACACCAGCGCTCGCGCCTGGCTGTATGCGGCCGTGTTGCTCGCTATCAATATCTACCTGGTCAAGAAATTATTCTTCTTAAACTTTACCGACAACATGCAAACGAACGCGGGATCGTTCATGGCGATCAGCCGGTTCATTCTGCGGCACTGGCCGCATCTGGACTGGTTTCCGTGGTGGTTCAACGGAATACCGTTCGAGAACACCTACACGCCGATGCTGCACCTGACAGACGCGGCATTCGCGTGGATCACAGGATGTTCGGTCGGCCGGGCTTTCAACTTCGTCACCGCCTTTTTCTATGCGACGGGGCCCGTGTTTCTGTTCCTGTTCGCCTGGCGGATATCGCGCTTCCTCGAGACCAGTTTTTTTGCCGCCCTGCTTTACTCTCTGTTCTCGCCGTCCGTGATATTCCCGGCGTTTCGCGCCGATGTGGGCGGTTGGTGGAATCCGTGGAGACTGCGGGTGCTTGTCAGCTACGGGGAAGGACCTCACATAGCCGCGCTGGGTGTGCTGCCTCTGGCTCTGCTGCTGATTTATTTTGCGATGACACGGCGGAAGTACATCTGGTGCGTTGCGGCGGGCGTCGCGATGGCGTTTGTGACGCTCACGAACGCTTTCGGCGCCATCGACCTCGGGCTGGGGTCGGCGTGCCTGATTCTTGCGATGCCGAAGCGGGAATTCGCCAAAACGGCGCTGATCGTTGCCGGTGTTGCGACGCTTTCCTGGCTTTGGGCCAGCCCGTTCCTGACACCCGAATTGCTCCGCGCGGTGGCGAAAGGCTCTCAGGCGGCTGGCGGGGATTTCAGGAGCACCAATCTGTTTTCGACCCAGTTGCTGATTGTGCCGGGCTTTGTTCTGGTCTGCGTCGCGGTGCGGCGAATCGATAACTATTTCCTGCGCTTCAGCCTTCTGCTCTCGTGTTGTTTCGCGGAAATTGTGGGTTTCTTTGAGCTTTGGAACCTGGCGGCGCTGCCGCAACCGCATCGCTACAGCCTTGAGATGGAGATGGCATTCTCGCTTGCCATTGCTTTCTCACTCAGACCGCTCGCGGCGCGATTTCCGCAGGGGGCAAAATTCGCCGCGGTGGCGCTTATTTTGTATATGACGGTCCATCAGACCATTCACTACCGCCGCTATGCCCGGGCGGTCATTCGCCCCGTCAGGATTGAAGACAGAATCGAGTACAAGACGGCGAAATGGATGGACCAGCATCTGGGCGGGCGCAGGGCCTTCGTATCCGCGCAGACCGGGACGTGGCTGAACGTCTTTGCCGATACTCCGCAGATGCATTCGGGACACGATCCGTTCAATCCCAACTGGGTGGAGGAGGCTGCCGCATACACCATCTACTCCGGACAAAATGCGGGTTCGAAAGACGCGGAATACAGTATTCTGTGGCTGAAGGCGTATGGCTGCCACGCCATTCATGTGGTGGGACCGCACAGCCGCGTGGATGGAAAGCCTTTCGTTCACCCGGAAAAATTCGAAGGAATTCTGCCCGTCCTGTGGCGGGAGGAAGACGATACTATTTATGGCGTCCCGCAGCGTACGAGTTCGCTGGGGCATGTCGTTCCGGAGAGCGCCATTGTAAAACGCCGGCCGATTAATGGCCTGGACATTGAGGAAGTTGCGGGTTACGTGAGGGCGCTCGACGACCCCACGCTGCCTGACGCGGAGATGACATGGCGCAGTCCCGCGGAGGGAAACCTGCGCACCGTTCTCCACCCCGGACAGGTGATATCGATGCAAGTTACCTATGACGAAGGCTGGGTTGCCCTGGCAAATGGCCGCCCCGCGGCGGTGACGCGCGATGAGGTCGGTTTGATGGCGATTCATGCGCAGTGCGATGGCCCTTGCGATGTGAGCCTGACGTTCGATGGAGGTCCCGCGCGCAGGGTCTGCCGCGTTATTAGCTGGGGGATCACCGGCAGTACATTGATGGCGGGCGTTTTTGTGTTCGGGCGGCGTAAGCGGGTACGTTAGCCGCAGAGGATGAATGCAACGAAGCTTCCTGCAGTCTTATTTTGAGGCCTTCGGCACGATCGAAGGCTGGTTTTCTTACGATGCCGCGTTGATGTTTATGGCGTACAATCATCTGCTCGCCGCGGCGGGAATTCGGGGAGATGCCCTTGAAATTGGCGTTTATCACGGACTTTCGGCGATCGGCGTGGCCAGTTTGCGGCGGCCGGGAGGGAAATTCTATGCCATCGATTTATTCGAGCATCTGCAACCCGACACGGGCTATGGATCGGGCGCGGGCTATCGGCGGATCTTTGAAGACAACATGAAGAGTTTCTACGGGGATCTCGATTTTGTCGTTCCCATCGCGAGCGCCTCGGGAACGTTGCGGGCGCAAGATTTTGCCCCGTCGTTTTCGTTTTGCCATGTGGATGGAGGTCACTCTCCGGGTGAAACCTACGAGGATATGAACTTCGCGAGCGAGATTTTGATCCCTGGTGGGCTGTTAGCACTC
>JBDUBZ010000285.1:0-5513 GCA_040003745.1 Terriglobia bacterium | reverse complement strand
AAAGCTGGTGCGGATGGCCACACCCGGAATGGTTTTCCGGATGCGCTCGATCAGCTTCAGGAAGATGTCGCCGCTCGCGCCCCGCTTCATGCGCTTCAGGACGGGCGCGCTCGCGTGCTGCAGGGGCATGTCGATGTATTTGACAAGCGCGGCGTGCTCCGCAATGGTATCGAGAAGTTTCTGGGTGACGCGGTTCGGGTAGGCGTAAAGAAAGCGCACCCATTTCTCCTGGGGCGTCTCGATCTGCGCCAGACGGGCGAGGAGCGTGGCAAGACCGTCTTTCAGTCCGAAGTCTTCGCCGTAACAAGTCGTATCCTGCCCAATCAGATTGATTTCGCGAACACCCTGTGCGAAGAGCCTGGTGGCTTCCGAGATCACAGATTCGAAGCGGCGGCTGCGAAATTTTCCGCGGTACTGAGGGATGACGCAGAAGGTGCAGGGATGGTCGCAGCCTTCGGCGATCTTCATGTAGGCGAAGTGGCGGGGAGTCGCAAGTACGCGCGGCGTCAGATCGTGATAAAGGTACGGGAGAGCCGGCGCGGCATCGGCCGGCATTTCAATGCCTTCGCAAACGGCTACGATCTGGTCGATTTCATTGGTGCCGATAATGGCGTCGACTTCGGGCAGATCCTGTTTGATATCGCCGCGGTAGCGCTCCACCAGACAGCCTGCAACCACCAGACGCTTCGCCTGGCCGACGCGCTTGTATTCTGCCATTTCGAGGATGGTGTCGATCGATTCCTGCTTTGCGGGATCGATGAAACTGCACGTATTCACGACGAGAACATCCGCCTGATCGGGATGAGTGGTGAGTTCGTGACCGCGGGCAGTGAGCTGGCCCATCATCACTTCACTATCGACGAGGTTTTTGGGACAACCGAGGCTGACGAAACCGACTTTCAAGGGGTGTTTCAAGGATAACAGGTTACGATCAGTCGATCATGACCTCACCCGGCCGGATTGGCTTCGTTCTGGGCAACAGGCCTTTTGCCGAACACAGACCGAGCGCCACCAGAGCTCCGGAATAGATGATTAGTTCCGCGACATCCGACGCATGCCGGCGCGGCAGCGTCTTCCAAAGCAGCATCAGGATCGCCTGTGCTATGGTAACGGTCCACACGGTTCCGTAGAAGTAGCGCCGTTCCATGCCTTCGCCTTTTGTGGATGGCCCCACGCGCGGGAGCAGTCCGAAGGCTCCCAGGACGAGGATCAGGCCATAGAGCGGGAAGTATGCGGCCGCATAAATCTGTTTCATGCGCCAGACCCCCGTGAATACGGCGACGACGATCCCGGCCAGGTTGAGCGAAGCGAAAGTGATGGCGTCTGCCCACGCGAATGTATAGCAGACCTTCCGGTAGAGCGGATTGGGGCGGTCTTCGGTGAATCTCAGAATATAGGGGCGCGGCTCGACACCCGGCAGTTGTCCGGCCAGACCCGCGATTCCGGTACCGAGAATCACCGCCGCCAGCCAGGCTCCGTTCCACCGGCTGGGTCCATGCGCGAACAGGTCGAAAGTGAGAGGGCCGGGGGCGAGGAAGAACACCCAGATCCAGATCGGCCAGTGCGCCAGGCGGTACATCTTCTTGTTGCGCTCGCGAATCTTGATTGCCATCGTGATGTTGGAAAGCTGGGTGTTGAAAGGTGGAGTCGATCGCGACGGCGCCTTTGCCGATGCAGTGGCGTAGTACTTGTACGTGCGGCCGATTTTTTTGATGCGGCCCCGCGCGCTCCCGCCGATTTAAAGCGGGAGGGAGGCCGCCAGCGTCAACGTTTTCCCGGACGTTCGATCTTCCACCACGATCTTGCCGTTTTCCAGCCGGACGTCGTCCACGCGGGTCATGCCCTCCGGGCTCCGGACATAAAACATCAGAAAATGGGTCGTAATTTTGGACTTTGCCGGCAGCCAGCGATTGACCCGCGTATCGAACATCCGGTTGAGGTCAGCCATCTCGCGGCGGGGCAGGTCGAATGGCTGAGTCGCAAACTCCAGGCCACGGCCCAACCACCCGTCGGTGTTGTAGCTCATGAAGTTCTGCACCCACGGATACTCCTGCTGCCGGAAGACATAGCCCAGCAAGTAATGTCTGGCAGTGTTCAGCACCGTCACGAAGGCCGTCTTCCGCGAAGGATCCATGAGTGTTGTGGTGTGTGAACTCAAGTTCACGTTGGGCGGGGCGGCCCGCAGGTCCACAAGCTTTCCGTCGCTGCCTGGAGCCATTGGCCAGGTGAAATCCTTTCCTTGCGCGAACGTCATGCCACGCCCGCCCGAGCGCCCCGGATAAGTGCGGGTTTGGGAACGTGTCCCCGACATGTCCACCACCGTGTTTACGGCTTCCAGAAACGGCGGAAACAGGAAAGGATGTTCGCCCCAATTGATGGTGCGGTCGAAGGCCAGTTCGCTCTCTAACTCGCTATCCACGTAGATCACGCTCTCCCCGTCCACCATTCGGAGCGATCGGGTGAACGCTTCCTGCACCTTGGGCAAATCGACGGCGAATTTCACGGTGGTCGTGGCGCCCTGCTTCTCCGCAGTCACCAGCTTCCAGGGTTGAAGGTATGCCTCCCCGTGCATGGCCATGCCGGCCGCCTTTTCTTCCGCGCTGGGCGAACCGAAGCCATCCACGCACACGAAGTGGCCCACCATCGGACCCTGCAGCTTGCGCCTTTCCGGGATCTGGGGCATCATTTCGGGGTTGCCAAACGGGCTCAGGCCCTGGGGATCGCCCTGGATCCGGAGCCGAAGCATGGACCCGCCCTGCTTCACCACGGCCACCTCCAGCTTGTCGTTGGCCACCAGAAGCACTGGCCGGTTGTACACAACATCCTCTTTAGCCACGGCAGACGTCTGTGCCACGGCGCCGCCACAGGCGCAGACCACCGCCGCCGCGAAAGCCGCAATCGCAATTACCTCCCTGTTGGAAATGCTCTTTCGGGGCACGGTTCGTCTGTAAAAGTCAGGCATGGTTTTAGACCTCGGTTCTCCATTGTCATCGTCCACGCGCCCGGAAGGCAAGTTTTCGATCGGTATGCACGCTGCTGCCTGGCTCAACGACCTCTTTTACGAACTCCACCAGGCTGTCCGCGGATCCTGGCCGCACGCTGACTTTCACCCGCTGCGTGCCGGCATTTCTCGCATAGGAACAACGGATTCTTCGAAGGGCTGCGAGTGCGAGGCCTGAGAGTACAATCGGTTGGAACGCCCGTGGACGGCCAGGACGACCGCCGGGAAAGGAACGATCCGACATGCGACACACAGGCCTGTTATTGGTGGCCACGCTCTGTATTGCGAGCATTTGCGCGGCGGCAGATGAGAAACCAGCCTATGTGGCCGTTGAGAAAATCTCTGGCGGCGTTGGCTTTTTCGATGCAGCGGGGAAATTTCTCAAGGAAGTGCGGATCGGAGGCCACCCGCACGAGATGGCCTTTTCGCCCGATGGGCGATATGTCTACACCACGAATAACGGCGTGTTGTGGATGACGGAGGGGGGCAAGGGGGGCAACACGCTGTCGATCGTCGATACGCGGACGCAAACCCTGGCCGGCACGATCGACCTTGGCAAATACCGGCGGCCCCACGGCATCGACGTAGACACGGCGACCGGCAACCTGCTGGTAACCACCGAATTTCCCAGTATGCTGCTGGTGGTGGACCCGCGCGCGCGAAAGGTAGTTAAGGAGTACGACGTCAAAGGCAAAGCCCCGCATCTGGTCAGACTGGCGGCCGACCGTGTGTGGGCGTACACCACCAACACCGATACCGGCACGCTTTCCGCAGTGAATCTGCAGTCGGGCGAAGTCAAGGTCATTAAGGTAGGCGAGCGGCCGCAGGGTATGGCGTTCTCGCCGGATGGACGCCGCCTTTATGTGACCAACATGAACAGCAACTCGATTAGTATTATCGACACTCAGGCGAAGACGCGCATCGGCGACATCGCTACCGGGAGGGGCCCGGTGCGGATCATGGTCACTCCGGATGGTAAGACGGTGGTCTACGCCCTCCAGGTCGGCGAGGCGGTGGGCTTCGCGAACACCGAGAGCCGCAAGGAAGAAGCGCAAGTGAAGCTTACCGGGCAGCCCGTATCGCTCACCTTTTCGGCGGACAACCGGTACGCCTTTTCGTCGGTTCAGTCGCAGGACAAAATCTTCGTGATTCCATTGGCCACGCGGAAGATCGAGCGGACCATTGCGACTCCGCCCGGTTCGGGGCCCGATCCATATCTGCCGCTGCGCTGACGGGTTACACCGCCTTGCCTGCCCCTTTTCATCGGCGTAAGATTAAACCATGAGCACCATACCTTCCCGGCCGGGCACAGAACCTGACATTTCCGACCGCGAGAAGCGGATCATCGAGCAGCGGCTTGCCTCGTTTGACGAGGACCGGAAGACCGCCGTGGATGCGAAGGAAGCTCTGGCAAGCATTCGAAAATCCCTCCAGTACCCCGCGCCCCGTTGAACGTTCGCCTCACCAAATTGGCGCTTTCTGATGTAAAAAAAGCCGCCGCATGGTACGAGAGCCAGAAAGAAGGTTTGGGGTCGGCGTTCGTAGACCGGGTTTCGGAAGCGGTGGAGAACATCGCACAAAACCCTCTCGGTTACGAAAAGCGGATCAACGATGTGCGCATGGCAGTCGTTCCGAAGTTTCCGTTCGGCCTGTGGTTCCGCATCGTTGATGAAGCTATTGTGATCGGATGTCTCGATCAGCGCCGTAATCCAGTTCTGGCGAAGGAACGTGCGACCGGCGTTATTCCGTTTCACGAACTGTAGGATTATTTTTACAGAAACTTTTTAGTAGCTTCAGACGGCGTGAGGATCTCCTCGTCGATTAACATCCTTCCTGCATACGCCCCGCCCGGACCAGCAAATTCCCATGGGACATCATGGCCTTCGCGGGCGAATTTGCCCCACTTTGACGGCTTCGCCGCATTTTGCTCAAGCCAGAAATAGCCTTCGACATCCGTGAACGACCGCAGTTTCGAATGCCCGAAGTGTTCGGTCCACGTCGCCATGTCCGTGAGCTTGGGATTGTCCATATTCCTAATCCGTCTTGACGGCGGCAATGGTTGACGGAAGCGGAGCACTTCTAAGATGCGTTGGTAAAAACGCGTCGATCTCCTCGTCGGAAAACGTGAAATGGTCGCATTTGAGAGCCTTTTCTCCTGCGCTATACGCTTCAAATGATGTGTCTGGCAAAAATTTGTAAGCCGTGGTCAGTTCTTGCGTTATCGCTTCCAATCGTAGCTGTAGCTGTGCCGGATCAGCATTCGCCATCTGGCAGTTAGTGATCAGAAGCAGGAGTTGTTCGCGCAGCCAGAGTAATTCCTTTGCTGCCACGCGATGGCGCGCTTCTCTTCCAGCAGGGTCGAAACTGCTCTGCCAGATGGCGAAACAGACCGTCCCGGCGGCTAAAGAGCCCGAATTTTGGGGCGATCGTGGCCCAGAAACGCAGAATCGACCGTCTGCAGAGGTTCGGGAAAAAATTGCTTCTAAGCTGTTATTTATTGGTGGCGGAAGAG
>JBDUBZ010000284.1:0-5513 GCA_040003745.1 Terriglobia bacterium | reverse complement strand
CTGAACAATTTTCGTCATGAGCTGCGCGGAACGCCGGGCCTTTCGTCATACCCGCACCCCTGGCTGATGCCGGATTTCTGGCAGTTTCCCACAGTCTCGATGGGTCTGGGGCCAATCAATTCGATCTACCAGGCGCGCTTTATGCGCTATCTGGAACATCGCGGCCTGATCAAAGAAACGCCTCGGAAAGTGTGGGCGTTTCTGGGCGATGGCGAGATGGACGAGCCCGAATCGACCGGCGCGATCGGCGTCGCGGTTCGCGAAAAGCTGGACAACCTGATTTTCGTTATCAACTGCAATCTGCAGCGTCTGGACGGGCCGGTTCGCGGCAACGGTAAGATCATTTCCGAACTGGAAGGTCTGTTCAGGGGCTCGGGCTGGAACGTTATTAAATGCCTGTGGGGCGGTGACTGGGATCCGCTTCTGGCGAAGGATACTTCGGGCCGGCTGGTTCAGCTGATGAACGAATGCGTGGATGGGGAATACCAGTCGTTCAAAGCCAAGGGCGGCGCTTACGTGCGCAAGGAGTTCTTCGGGCGGTATCCCGAGACGGCGGCGCTGGTCGCCGACATGACCGACGAGCAGATCGCAAGCCTGCATCGGGGTGGGCATGATCCGCTGAAAGTCTATAACGCCTACAAGCAGGCCATGGAACACACCGGCGGACCTACGGTGGTGCTCGCCAAGACGGTGAAGGGTTATGGCATGGGAGATGCCGGCGAGGCCCGCAATCCCACGCACCAAAACAAGAAGATGAACGAGAAGGCCGTCGAATATTTCCGGACTCGTTTCGAAATCCCCATCCCGGACGAAGCCGCCCGCGACGGTGCGCTCTACCGGCCGGCAGATGACAGTCCTGAGATCGTTTATATGCAGGAACGCCGCCGCGTGCTGGGTGGCTATCTGCCGAATCGCAAGCCGGTTGCGGCCCAAACGAAGACCTTCGGTGCGGATATCGTCGATGCATTCCGGGGAGGTTCGAAAGAGCCGCACCCTTCGACCACCATGGCGTTCGTCAACCTATTGAAGCGCCTCATGAAGCTGCCGGATGTCGGGAAGCGCATTGTGCCTATCATCCCGGATGAAGCGCGAACCTTCGGTATGGAGGATATGTTCCGCACTTACGGGATCTACGCAGTCGGCGGCCAGCTTTATAAGCCGCATGACGCCGATATGCTCTTCACTTATAAGGAAGCCAAAGACGGGCAGATTCTCGAAGAGGGCATTACCGAAGCCGGTTCCATGGCGGAATTCACAGCCGCCGGAACGGCTTACGCCAACTATGGCGTGGATACCATTCCGTTCTACATCTACTATTCGATGTTTGGATTCCAGCGCGTCGGGGATCTGATCTGGGCGTTTGCCGATGCTCGGGGCAAGGGTTTTCTGGTGGGTGGAACCGCGGGCCGCACGACACTTGCGGGTGAGGGATTGCAGCACCAGGATGGACATTCGCTGCTGCTGGCGAGCACGGTCCCCACGCTGGTTGCCTACGATCCCGCTTTCGCCTATGAAATCGCGGTGATCGTGCGCGACGGCATTCGGCGCATGTATGAGAATCGCGAAGATGTCTTCTACTATCTGACTGTCTATAACGAAACCTATGCGCATGCCGCAATGCCCGAGGGGGCGGAAGAGGGCATCCTCAAGGGCATCTATCTGTTTAAGAAGTCGGATGCGCCCAAAGCTAAGGCGCGCGTTCAGCTGCTGGGCAGCGGTCCGATGCTGCCGGAAGCGATAAAGGCGCAGGCGATTCTGGCGGAGAAGTACTCCGTGGCGGCCGATGTGTGGAGCGTGACGAGTTATAACGAACTGCGGCGCGAAGCACTGAAGGTGGAGCGCTGGAACAGGCTGCATCCGGCAGAGCCCGCAAAGAAGCCTTTTGTGCAGCGGACGCTCGAAGGCACCGAGGGACCGATCATCGCGGCTTCGGATTATATGAAGGTGGTGCAGGATCAGATCGCGCCGTGGGTTCCAGGACGGCTCGTAGCTCTCGGGACGGACGGCTTCGGGCGTAGCGACAACCGGGCCCATCTACGGCGGCACTTTGAGGTAGACGCCGCAGCCATCGTGGGAGCAACCTTGTCCCGCCTGGTGCGGGATGGGAAGTTCGATGCGAAAAAGGCCGTAAAGGCGCTGGCAGATCTCGAAATCGATACGGAGAAAGCAGACCCGGCTACAGCTTAGCCGGGTCTGCCCGAACAGCGTTTATCGAACCTGCGGGAAGCCGAGGTCGACCTGGCTGCTGCTGGGTTCGGGCCAGCGGCTGGTGATGACTTTCGATCTGGTGTAGAACTGGATCCCTTCCGGCCCGTACATGTGCAGATCGCCGAACAGCGACGATTTCCAGCCTCCGAAGCTGTAGTACGAGACAGGCACCGGAATGGGCACGTTGATCCCTACCATGCCCACTTCCACATCGGTCTGGAAGTGGCGCGCAGTGCCTCCATCCCGGGTGAAAATGGCTGTCCCGTTGGCCATTGGATGGCTGTTGATCAAGGCCAGCCCTTCCTCATAGGTTTTCACTCGCACAATGCTCAGGACGGGGCCAAAAATCTCATCCTCATAGCAGCGCATGCCAGGCTTCACGTCGTCAAGCAGTGACGTTCCGAGGAAAAAGCCATTGCTTTTCGAAATGGCATGACCGGTGCCGTCTACGACCACTTTCGCGCCCTCCCCGCTGGCGCCCTTCACGTAAGATGCCACCTTGTCACGGTGGTCTCCCGTGATCAGCGGGCCCATTTCGTTGCCTTCCTCAATACCGGGACCTACTTTGATGCGGCCCATGCGCAGCTTAATGGCGTCGATGAGCGGTTCCGCCACGGCGCCGACTGCAACCACGACGGAGATAGCCATGCAGCGTTCACCAGCCGATCCATAAGCCGCCGAGACGACGGCGTCGGCGGCCATGTCGATCTGCGCATCGGGCATGACGAGCATGTGATTCTTGGCTCCGCCCAGGGCCTGCACGCGCTTGCCCAGCTGGGTGCCGGTCTGGTAGATGGATTTGGCGACGGGGGTGGAACCGACGAAGCTGATGGCCTTCACGTCCGGATGGCGCAGAAGACATTCCACGGCCACACGGTCACCCTGCACTACGGTGAAAATTCCGTCCGGCACGCCGGCTTGTTTGGTGAGCTCCGCGAGCAGCATGCTCACGGAGGGGTCCTTTTCGGATGGCTTCAGGATAAAGGCATTCCCGCACGCAATGGCGCTCGCGAACATCCACATCGGGACCATCGCGGGGAAGTTGAAGGGCGTGATGCCCGCCACCACGCCCAATGGCTGGTGCATCTGATAGACATCGACGCCGCGGCTGACCTGCTCGCTGAATCCGCCCTTCAGCAGAGTGGGGATACCGCAGGCGTATTCGATATTTTCGAGACCGCGAGCCACCTCTCCCATCGCGTCGGCGGTTGTCTTCCCGTGCTCAAGCGTCGCGAGTTGGGCGATTCTGGCTCGATTACGATCCACCAAATCGCGCAGCCGAAACAGGATTTCAGAGCGTTTGGAGAGTGACGTCGCCCGCCAGGCCGGGAAAGCCTTGACGGCGGCCGCAACAGCCTGATCTACCTCCGCGGTATCGGCGAAATCGACTCGTGCCTGTACTTCTCCTGTGGCCGGATTCCACACCTGACCGGAACGTCCGTGCCGCGAGGCAACAACGCGCCCACCAATCCAATGACTTATCGTCTTGACAGCAATTTTTTCAGCAATTGACATAGGTTCTCCTTTTATTTTTGCGCACACGCGGCGATGGCCGCTTCGATCACGTCCAGGCCGTGGGCCAGTTCATCTCTCGAGATGATCAGAGGCGGACAGACCCAGAGCATGTTGAATCTTGAAAACGCGTAGATATGGCGCCGCTTAAGATATGCCGCGATGGGCTCCGGATCGAGCGGCTCTTTCGTGGCCTTATCTTTTACGAATTCAATAACGCCGAACAGACCGATGCTGCGAACATCGCCGATGCAGCAGAAGGTGTCTTTCATCCTCTCGAGACGCTGCCGGAGATACTCACCCTGTGCTTCAACGTTTTCGAATACGTGTTCCTCTTCATAGACCCTGAGATTGGCGACGGCCGCCGCGCAGCAAACCGGATGGCCGCTGTAAGTCAGACCGGCCCAGAGCATATGCGTTTCGAAGTAATCCGCGATTTCCTGCGAAACTACCACAGCGCCCAGGGGCAGATATCCGCTGGTTAGTCCTTTGGCGCAGGTGACGATGTCGGGCTTGATGCCGTAGTGCTGGGTGGCCAGCCATGTGCCGGTACGTCCAAAGCCGCTCATCACTTCGTCGTCGATGAGGAGGATCTTGTACTTGTCGCAAAGTGCCCGCAGCTTCGGGTAGTAATCGTCCGGAGGAATGAGAATTCCGTTTGACCCGGTGATGCCCTCAACAAGGATGGCTGCGATGGTGTGCGGACCTTCCATCTGGATGATCTCTTCGATATGGCTGACGCATTCGCGGCGGCAGGAATCGGGAGTCTTGCCGAACGGACACCGGTAGCAATAAGGATCAAAGGCCCGCACGATGCCGGGAATGCCAGGCTCAACAGCCCAGCGCCGCAGGTCGCCCGAGGCCGTCATCGAACCCATCGAAGAGCCATGGTACGACCGGTAACGGGTGATGATCTTGTCGCGGCCCGTATACAGGCGCGCCATTTTCATGGCGTTTTCGTTAGCCTCCGAACCGGTTACCGTGAAGAAGGCTTTCGCGAGTCCGGTGACTTCGGCCAGCTTTTTGCCGAGCGCTCCGCGCGGTTCCGTCGCGAAGGACGACCCCGCGAAGCACAAGGTGTCCACCTGGTCTTTGATGGCCTGCAGCATCTTTGGATGTTGATGGCCGATGTTGAGATTGATCAGCTGTGAACTGAAGTCGAGCCACTTGTTGCCGTCCCCATCCCAGAACCAGACGCCCTGCCCCCGCGTGATGTGCAGCGGCGTCGAGGCGCCCTGCACGGACCAGCAGAACAGAGTGTGATCGCGATTTTCCTGAATTATCTCCTGAGAAGTACGTTCCATGTTTTTTTAGTGTTGCTTCTCGAGAAGGGCCAGAGCGATGAGAAATTCGGGCTGCCGTTTGCTGGCGTTCAGAGGGCCCGGCAGGCCGTTTAACTGATCGAGTCTGTGGTAAACGCTTTGCCGGCGGACGCCCAGACGGGGCGCAGTTTCGGCAATCTGCGGAACATCGATGTGCGTCGGGCAGGCGTGCGCACAGGGCGCGTCATAGCAAAACAGACAGCGACTGGCTTCCTCAAGCGCTTCAAATTCGCTGAACGGCGGCAAACTTTCCTGAAGCGGGAGGGGCGATCTTAGCGCAGGTGCCGGTCCCAAACTTTCGTCCTCCTGAAAGCTACATGTTCTCAGATAGTAAAGTTATTGAAACGCGCCGGCAAGAGACATACTGTCAGAATCGGTCGGATTTCGATAATTCTGAATCCCGAGGCGAGTCTCTATAACGAGGACCTCGCGCCAGTTCCGCAATGGCGGCGCACGGGGAATCTACAATTA
>JBDUBZ010000028.1:0-18646 GCA_040003745.1 Terriglobia bacterium | reverse complement strand
GGTCATTTCGGACCGCACACAGACCATGCAATTACATCTGGCATCACCGCTCAACAATGGAGGAAGCTCGCTCTTCCGGCACACAAAATATCCCTTGCGCAAACAAGATGTCCAGGGGCTGACGCTCGCCGAATTCCTCACCAGGTACAAAATCGGAAAATGCGATCTGATGAAGGTGGATATCGAGGGCGGCGAGTACGAAGTTTTTATGACGGCCGGAGAGACTTTGAAATCCGGTGTTCTGCGGCGCATTGCTCTTGATATTCACCACCCCCTTCTCGAGCGCCGAGGTTTATCCGGCCGGGATCTGCACGAACACGTGCTCGCATGCGGCTACACAGTAAATGATGATCTGGGCATGCCCGTTTACACGTTCAACGCCTAGATATTTTCGTCAATGAGCCGTATTCTTTACATTCAATACACCAATCCGGCGGGTTATCCACCGCTTCAGCATAGCTCGCGAATTCTGGCCGATGCGGGCTGGCCGGTATTGTTTCTGGGGACGGGCGCGGCCGGCGCGGATGCCCTCGCGTTTCCCGAACACAAGAACATCACCGTGCGAAAAATGGAATTCTGCGCCTCCGGCTGGCGTCAGAAACTGCACTTCCTGCGGTATTGCGCCTGGGTGCTCAGGACCGCGGTGAGATGGCGGCCCAGCTGGGTCTATGCCTCCGATCCTTTATCGTGCCCCGCAGCGCTGCTCTTGACGTGGGTTCCAGGGATCCGCGTCCTCTATCACGAACACGACTCCCCCGCGAATACGCCACCCACCAGCCGGTTTCTGAGCTTCATCGCCAGTGTCCGCCGCTCGCTCGCCCGCCGAGCCGATCTCTGCGTGCTGCCGAATGCCAAAAGACTCGAGCGGTTTCATCGCGAATGCGGGCCGGTCCGCGATTCGGCCTGCGTCTGGAATTGTCCCGCGGCGTCCGATGTGCTCGCCGGGCCTAGAAGTCTCCCGGCTGAATCCGTCTGGATTCTCTACCACGGCTCGATTGTGCCGGAACGGCTGCCGCCCACGGTGATCGACGCGCTGGCGCTGCTGCCCCCATTTGTCAAGCTGCGCGTGGCAGGCTATGAGACGGTCGGGTCGAAGGGTTATAGCGCGGAGCTCCGCACGCGCGCAGAAGCAATGGGCTTCGGGGACCGGATCGAGTTGTTGAGCACGATCCCGCAGCGCGACGATCTGCTTCGCGCTACCGCTAAATCCGATATTGGACTGGCGCTGATGCCGATCGACACGGACGATCCGAATTGCGAAACCATGACGGGAGCTTCGAACAAGGCATTCGACTACCTGGCGTGCGGGCTGGCGCTGGTTGTCTCCGATCTGCCGGACTGGCGCGAAATGTTCGTCGATGAGGGTTACGCGAGGGGGTGCGATCCCCGCAAGCCCGAGAGCATCGCGAACGCAATCGGATGCTGGGTCGAAGACCTGCCCGGAATGAGAGCCGCCGGTGAGGCGGGGCGGCAAAAAATTCGCAAGTCCTGGAACTACGAGAATGTGTTCCAGCCCGTCTTCGAACGCCTTTCGAAGACGGATGGCAGGGAAGCCACGCCTGCGATCGATCAGCAACTGGAAAATGCTCGCTAAGGCGCGCGGGCGCACCCGGCCGAAGGCACTCGCTATCATCGAGACCCATCCGGTGCAATATCGGGCTCCGGTGTACCGCGCGTTGCACGAGCGGTTTCAGATCCCGGTTACCGTCATTTACGGCTCCGATTTCAGCGTGACGGGTTATTACGACACCGAGTTCCGTTCGGAATTTGCGTGGGATACCGATCTCACCTCCGGATATCCGCACATGTTCCTCTCGACGACCGCCGACGGAGGCGCACGAAACTACTCCGGGGTCTCGGCGCGCGGTCTGTACCGTTCCCTTCGGCGGCTCGACCCCGCCGCGATTCTGCTGGTTGGTTACAGTCCGCGATTTCACCAGTGGGGCTGCCTTCATGCCTGGAGGAGCGGCCGGGCCGTTCTGTTTCGCGGCGAGACGGCCGATCGCGCCCAGAGCGGCGACGGGCTGGTGGGCCGCCTTCGGGCGCGGGTGCTGAGCGCATTTTATGAGCGCTGCGACCGCCTTCTCTACATCGGGCAGCGCTCGCGGGACCACTTTGTAAACTATGGATGTTCGGACGAGAAGCTCGTCTTTTCCCCTTATTGCGTGGACATTTCGCCCTTTCAGGTGGATGAAGAATCCCGTGCCCGTCTGCGGGCCCCGGCGCGCGAATCGCTCGGGGTTGCAGAGAATGATAATGTTCTTCTTTTTTCGGGAAAGCTCTCTGAGCGCAAGGGTCCCGATCTCCTGATTCAGGCAGTAAGCAGGTTTTCCGCTGAAGAACGCGCCAAAACCCTCATTGTCTTTCTGGGAGACGGCGAAATGCTGCCGGCTCTTGAAGACGCCGCCGGTAAGAGTGGCGTGAAGATGCGCTGTCTTGGCTTTCAGAATCAGAAATCCATCAGCCCGTGGTTTCACGCGGCCGACCTCCTGATCCTGCCCAGCAGGCGGCTTGAGACCTGGGGGCTGGTCGTGAACGAAGCGCTTCATCACGGCCTGCCGTGTGTGGTCTCGGATTCCGTTGGATGCTCGCCGGATCTGATCGTTCCGGGCGCCACCGGCGAGGTATTTGACACCGGTTCGTGCGACGCGCTTGCCGCTGCCATCGCAAAAGCGCTGAACCTGAAGGGCCGGCCCGACATTCGGGAAGCCTGCCGGAAGCGGATTGCCGCCTATTCGATTGAAAAGGCCGCGGAGGGGATTGCTCGCGCTTATGAGGCCGCCATTGCCTGAGAACAGCACCGCGGCAGTTCCCCTTGTAATTGTGGGAAACCCGGCCATCTGGCATGTGGGCCGTCATCTTGGCGTCGCTGCGGAATCGCTGGCAGTGCCGGTGCGAATCTGCAATTCTGACGCCGCTTTTGAAGCCAACCCATTGCTGGCGAAATTCAACTGGTGGTTTCGAAGTCACAGACCCACTCATTTGTCAGGGTTCGGCGAAGAGGTTGCGCGTGCCTGCCAGGAGATGGGTGCGGGCTATCTTCTGACGACCGGGCTTGCGCCCGTAAGTGAGCGAACACTGTCGTCAATCGGCCGGGCAGGCGTACTGCGGATGAACTTTCTCACGGACGACCCATGGAACCCTCAGCACACCGCCCACTGGTTTATGGACGCGCTGCCCCGCTACGACATCGTTTTTACACCGCGCCGCGCCAATGTGGAAGACCTTCGCCGCGCCGGTTGCGCTCAGGTACATTACCTGCCTTTCGCCTATGCGCCGGATATGCATTTCCCCGATCCGCCGGCAAATCCAGGCGAAGAGGCGAAATATTCGACGGATGTGTTTTTCGGCGGAGGCGCCGATGCGGACCGGGTTCCTTATCTGACCGCAATGATTCAGGAAGGCATGAGCGTAGCCTTGTATGGCGGTTACTGGAACAGGTATCCGGAAACCCGGCCGAGCCACCGCGGTTCCGCCAGCCCGGAGGTTCTGCGAAAGGCCGCGGGAGGGGCGCGGATCTCACTTTGTCTGGTCCGGCGCGCGAACCGGGACGGTCATGCCATGCGGACGTTCGAACTCGCCGCTTCGGGGGCGTGCATCCTTGCTGAAGATACCGAAGAGCATCGGGAGATTCTGGGCCCCGAGGGCGCAGTCTATTTCAACTCGATTCCCGACATGCTGGAAAAAGCAAAAGCTCTTCTGAGCGACGAAGGACGGCGGCATCGCCTCTGCCTGGCCGTAAAAGCCCGCATCTCCGGCGGAAAAAACACCTACCGTGACCGCTTGGTCGAAATGCTGAGTGCCGTGCGCCCACGTGCGGCCGCCAACGATCTCGAAATGACCGCCCAATCATGAAGATCGCGGTCATCGTTCAGGGAAGATTCCACGCTTTCGATCTGGCTCGCGCACTTATGGCCGAAGGGCACGAAGTGACCGTGCTGACAAACTACCCCGTCTGGGCAACCAAGAGGTTTGGACTACCCCCAGGCATTATTCCCCGTTTTTTTGGCGTCTGGGCCGCGTCAAAATCCTCCCCGTGGCTCCATCGGATGTTCGGAAAATGGGCCGCACGCGAAATCCAAAAAAGTTCCTATGACCTTGTCCACGCGTTTACCGGGGTGGCGGAAGAGTCGATCCGGGCGCGGTCCACGGACACACTCCACTTCATAGTCCGGGGATCGGCTCATATCAGGGTTCAGGACGAAATTCTGCGGGATGAGGCTGCCCGCTGTGGAGTTCCCATTGAGCACCCCACCCCGTGGATGATCGCCAGGGAACAACGCGAATACGAAATCTGCGACCGCATCGTGGTGCTTTCTTCCTTCGCCCTCCAAAGCTTCCTGCAGATGGGCGTCGACCCCGCCAAGATGATTTGCATACCTCTGGGAGTGGATGTAAAGCGCTTTCGCGCCGACGCGGAGGCCATCGCCGCGCGCCGCCGCAGGATCCTTTCGGGCGAACCCCTGCGGGTACTCTATACGGGGAACCTCCAGTTCCAAAAAGGTCTGCGGGACCTCATTCAGATCACGCAGACTCTTCGCACCGAGAATTTCCGTTTCCAGCTTATTGGCACGGTGACTCCAGAAGCAAAAGCGTTGGTATCGCAATTTCCGAATACCGTCGAACTGGTGCCCCGCCAGCCGCAGAACGACTTGCCCCGCTGGTACGCAGGCGCCGATCTTTACATTTTTCCGACGATTCAGGATGGGTTTGCGGTTGTGCTGACCCAGGCGAGCGCCAGCGGACTTCCCATCCTGACAACTACCAACTGCGCCGGACCGGATATGGTGGAAGAGGGCGTTTCGGGATGGGTCCTGCCCATACGGGATCCCGAAGCCTTCGTCGAGAAACTTCGCTGGTGCGATCGCAATCGCGAACAACTCGCGGAGATGATAGAACTGGCCCACGGCCGCTTCAGAGCGCGCGACTGGAGCGATGTCGCCCGCGGCCTGGGCGCCGCGTATACCAAGGCCCGGCAGGAGCTGCGGCCCCCGGCCATGAGCCGCGACACCACGCTGGCCAAGAACTGCGACATCGCCCTGGCCAAAAACGGCGACGTCACCCTGACCAAAAACAGCGAGTTCAATGGATAAGAGCGATTTCTACCCTTATCTGATCACGTGGGGCTTCGTCACCGCCATTCTGGTGTGGAGAGCGTGGAAGCGCCCCGGAGCCGGACTGGTGCTGTCCTATTGCTTTCAGCTCACCATGCTTTATGCGCTGAGCGGAGTGTTGCACTCGCTGTCGTGGACAGATCTCCCCGATAACGAGTTCGTCCTGATCGGCATTGAGAAAAGCACGAATGGACTAGTTGCTTTCGCGATCGGAAGTCTGGCGATCGGCCCGTTGCTCGCGGCCAGAATGCGAAAAGACTCCGAGAGAGCCATGAAGCCGGATCTGACTTTGCCGCGATTATTTATCCTGTTCGGCGTTATCTTCTATTTTGTGGTGGCTCCCACCCTCGGCCGTGTGAACGGATTTAACGCCATTGGAGCGGTGGGCTCACAACTCGTTGTGGTCGGAATTTCTCTCAATTGCTGGCGCGCGTGGTCGACCGGCGGAGCAAAAAAACTCTTACCGGCGATCGCACCGGCCCTGCTGCTTCCCGTGGCAACGCTGGTGCTGCAGGGATTCCTCAGCTTCGGCATCATCGCTCTCTCTACAGTGGTTTTGTTTTCCGCGCAGTTTTTCCGTCCACGCTGGCTGCTGCTCGTCAGTGGCCTTATCTTTGGATATCTGGGTCTGACCCTTTATGGCTCTTACATGAGAGACCGCGTGGCTAATCGCGAAATCGTCTGGTCCGGGCAGCCCCTTGCCGCTCGCGTTGCGGGCTTTCAAAAGACTCTCTCGACTACGGAGTGGTTCGACTTTACCGATCCCGATCATCTCGGCTTTGTCGACGACAGGCTCAATCAGAACGTTCTCGTAGGCAACGCGGTAACGTATCTCTCGAATACCGGGAATTATGCCTATGGGAGCACCCTGGTCGAAGCGGTGATGAATATGGTTCCCCGCCTGATCTGGCCTTCGAAGCCAACCACAGCGGGCAGTTTCGGCCTTGCCGCGCGATTCACGGGCCTCGAGTTTGCCCAGGGAACAAGTGTAGGGATCGGCCCCGTTATCGAACTCTATGGAAATTTTGGCGACCCTGGGATCTGGATAGGATTTTTCATTCTGGGCGCTCTGATTCAGGCCATGGATACTATGGCCGGCTTCCACCTGATGAATGGTACATGGCTCGATTTCGCAAACTGGTATCTGGTCGGGATCTCGTTCCTCAATGTGAGCGGATCGTTTGTCGAGTGCAGCGCGGGCGCCGTCGCCAGCCTCGCGCTCATCCGGTCGATGACCTATGTCCTCAAGAGGACGAGACATAACAAGCTCCTGCGGCAGCGGGCGGCGCTGCTGGCCGGTTAGACATCGAGATCCGATGGCCGTAGTATTTTTGTCTCCTTGTCTCTGTCCCGGTAATTATGGTGGCGTCCAGTTGAGCGGCCGGATCGCGCGCGAAGCGCTCGAGCGGTCGGGCCGGCCCTATCGCAGCGTCCTTTATCGCGGAAATAACATTGGAGGAGTAGATCACAGAGGCTGCGCCGGTTCTAAAATCGCAGCCGCCGCGCAGGCAACGCGAGAGCGGCTCAGGCAAAGCGGAGCCCAGACCATATTGATCTGGCATGTGGACCTGCTCAAGCTGCTTCCGTTTGTAAGTCGGCGCAACAGCCGGACCTATCTGTTTCTTCACGGGATTGAAGCCTGGAGGAAAATGAGCCGTATCTCGGAGTTCCTTCTCCCCCGCGTCGATGTTTTTCTCACGAACAGCGCCTTTACGTGGTCCCGATTTCTGGAATTCAATCCGCGCTGGCAGGCTTCAAAGCATCGGGTTGTTCAGCTCGGCGCCGGGACCGTCGAAGTAAAGCCGGAAAATCCGGCCGACCTTCCTTCGGCCGTCGTGATAGGCCGCATGGAAGAAAGCGAATCTTACAAAGGGCACCGGGAACTGATCCGAATCTGGCCCGCTGTGCTTCAGGGGCATCCCAATGCGGAGCTACGCATCATTGGCGGTGGAGACCTTGAGCCCGAGTTGAAAGCGCTCGCGCGGACACTGGAAATACAGAACCGAGTCGTGTTCGAAGGGCGTATTCCGGACGAAAGAAAGCTCCAGTTGATAGGACAATCCCGCTGTCTCCTGCTGCCGAGCCGGGGCGAAGGCTTCGGGCTTGTGTACCTCGAGGCGATGCGGCAGGGGCGCCCCTGTCTGGTAAGTACTTTCGATGCCGGCCGTGAAGTGGTGCAGCCGCCCCAGGCGGGGCTGGCGGTGGATCCGGCCGACACGGATTCGCTCAGCGACGCCGTACGCCGTTTACTAAGCGCCGGGACCGAATGGAACGCATGGTCGAGCCGAGCCAGAGCGATTTACGAATCGAATTTTACGGCAGCGCATTTTCAGGATCGTCTGCTGAATGCGTTGAACGGATAGCCTTGCCGGAAACCAGAGCCTTGCGCGTATTGCACGTGATCCCTTCCGTAGCCCCGCAGCGGGGTGGCCCCAGTTTCGTGATCCGGGCCATCGCACGAGGTTTGACGGAACAGGGCGTGGTGGTGGATGTGGTCACGACCAACGACAACGGAACCGGCGTACACGATGTAGAACTTTATCGTCCCCTTGTGGAGGATGGCGCGAGCTACCGTTATTTCCCGCGGCAGACCAGATTCTATGCGTGTTCGTGGCCGCTCGCTGCCTGGTTGTGGAAACACGTGCGCGACTACGATCTGGTACACGTGCACGCGCTGTTTTCGTTTTCCTCCACGGTTGCGGCAATCGTTGCGAGAATGCGGGGCGTTCCTTACATCGTCCGGCCTTTGGGCATTCTGAATCGCTGGGGTATGAAAAACCGGCGGCCGTTTTTGAAGCGGCTCTCGTTCAACGCGTGCGAGAAGCAGATACTGCGTAACGCCAATGCGGTGCAGTTTACGACCGAGCTCGAGCGCCTGGAAGCTGCGGATCTTGGAGCCTGCCGCCCCGCTGTCATTCCGAATCCGGTGGAATGGCAGGAGGTGGTCCCCCATATGCGCTCCGCCGGCGGAAGCCCCGTATTTCTCTTTCTCTCGCGAATCGACGAAAAAAAAGGCCTGGATCTGCTCCTCGAATCGTTCTCCATCGTGCGCCGGGAAATGCCGGCCAGCCGTCTGGTGATCGCTGGTGAGGGGCCACCGCCTCTTGTCGCGTCTCTTCACGCGCTGGCTGAACGCCACGGAATTCAGGATTCTGTGACATGGGCGGGCTTCGTTGAAGGCGAGAGCAAAAAGCGCGTACTCGCTGAAGCCGATATTTTCGTGCTGTCGTCATACTCTGAAAATTTTGGAGTGTCCGTCGTGGAAGCCATGGCCGCGGGATTGCCTGTGGTGATCACCGATCAGGTGGGTATTCACCCGGAGATTACGCGCGCCAAGGCGGGCATGGTCGCGCGCTGTAATGCCCAGGATTTCGCCGATGCGATGCTGGCCGTGGGACGTAATCCGGGGAGTTGGCAGGCCATGTGTTCCTCCGGCCGCGTGGTCGCGAACGAAAAGTTTTCAGTGGCGGCCGTATCGCACAGTCTGATTGAACTCTATCTGAGTGTCAGAGCCGTGGCCGGAACATGACACCCGAAACACATCGACCGCTCTCCGTCGTTATATTGACATTCAACGAAGAGGTGAATCTTCCGCTGTGTCTCGACAGCCTGAAAGGGTTAAATTGCGAGATCTTCATCGTCGATTCCGGCAGCACCGATCGAACACTCGACATTATTCGCAGCCGCGGCCTGACATTCTTCGAGCACCCTTTTGAACACTATGCCGCACAGCGAAACTGGGCCATCGACAATGTGCCCAACAAAAGCGAGTGGAGTCTTCATCTGGACGCCGACGAGCGGCTGACGCCGGAGCTGGTGGCGGAAATGAACCGGGCCCTGCCCAGTGTGCCGAATGGAACGAACGGCTTCCGGTTGCGTAAGCGCACTTTCTTCCTTGGCCGCTGGATCAAACATGGCGGGCACTATCCCGCGTACCATCTGCGCCTTTTCCGTACGAGCCAGGGCCGCTGCGAGGATCGGCTCTACGATCAGCACTTTGTAGTTCCCGGGACGATTGAGACGCTCCAGAACGACTATGTGGACGTGGTCGCTTCCGATATTTCGACGTGGACCATTCGGCACGTCAAGTGGGCTCGGTTCGAGGCCGAGGAGCAAGGCAGGGAAATTCCCGGCGGCCGCGTGAAGGCGCGGGCCTTCGGCAATCCCATTGAGAGGAAGCGCTGGCTTCGCGACTCGGTCTATGGCCAGACGCCTCTGTTCGTCAGGCCTTTCGCCTATTGGTTTTACCGGTACTTTCTCCGGCTGGGATTCCTCGACGGCCGTCAGGGATTGATTTTTCATTTCCTCCAGGGATGCTGGTTTCGCTTCCTGATCGATTGCTATCGTTACGAAAAATCCGTGGAAGTACCCAAAGTATGAGAGTTGAGATAACTAAGCGCGCGTTGACGCGCGGGGGAAATAATTCAGGATGAGCACGATTTTAGGCTTGAACGCATTTCACGGAGATTCTTCAGCGGCGATTCTTATAGATGGGAACCTGGCGTTCGCCATCGAGGAAGAGCGGCTGAACAGGATGAAACACTGGGCTGGTCTGCCGGCCAAAGCGGCCATCGCATGCCTTGAATATACAGGGACGAAGACCGTCGATCACATCGCCATCTCCCGCGATCCGAAAGCAAACTTCATGAGGAAGCTTCTGCGGGTAGCATCGCGGCCGGCGTCGCTGGGCCACGCGGTGAACCGCGGCGTGAACAGCGCCCGCCTGACGCAGACCAAACAGGATCTGGTGAAAGCCGGAGTGCCCGGCATCGAGAAGGCAAAATTTCACTTCGTCGAACACCATCGAGCGCACCTCGCCAGCGCCTTCTTTGCCTCGCCTTTCGAGGAGGCCGCCGTGGTTTCCGTGGATGGCTTCGGAGACTTCAGCAGCATCATGTGGGGAGTGGGAAAAGGCAGCCATATTGAGGTTATGGGCTCCGTGAGGTTTCCTCATTCGCTCGGCATCTACTACACGGCATTCACGCAGTTTCTGGGCTTTCCCAAATTCGGCGACGAATACAAAATGATGGGCATGAGCGCTTATGGGGAGCCGCGGTTCAAAGACAAGGTGGGCCAGGTGGTTTCGATCGTCGACGACCAGGTGCGCCTCAATCTGGATTGTTTCCGCCACCACACGGACGGTGCGGAGATGACTTGGGATGGCGGCGAGCCCGCGCTCGGTAAGGTCTTCTCTCAGGGGCTGATCGACATGTTCGGAACCCCGCGCGTGCCTAACTCGGCGCTGCTTCAGGAGCACTATGATATGGCCGCATCGGTCCAGGCCGTTCTGGAAGACCGGTACTTCGCGCTCATGAACTACGTGCAGAAGAAAACTGGTCAGAAGGCCGTCTGTCTGGCCGGGGGCGTGGCGCTGAACTGCGTTGCCAACGGAATGCTTTTTCAGAAGACCGACTTCAAAGACGTGTACGTGCAGCCAGCGGCAAACGACTCGGGAACGGCCATAGGGTCCGCCATGCATGTCTGGCACCAGGTCCTCGGAAACCCGCGAAAAGAATCTATGCAGCACTGCTCCTATGGGTCCGAATACTCGTCGGCAGAAATCAAGGCGGCGCTCGATGAAGCCGGCGCCAACTATCACTTCCTCGATGAGGATGCCATGCTGACGCGGACCGCCGAGCAGATCGCGAATGGTCAGGTTCTCGGCTGGTATCAGGGCCGTATGGAGTTTGGGCCGCGGGCGCTCGGCAACCGCAGCATCCTCGCCGACCCGCGCCGCAAAGAAATGAAGGATACGCTGAACAGCCGCATTAAATACCGCGAGCCGTTCCGCCCCTTCTGCCCTTCCATTCTTGCCGAAGAGCTCGGCAACTACTTCGAAACCGACTATACGTCGCCATTCATGGTGATGGCTTACAAAATCAAGCCTCACCAGCGCGAGCGCATCGCGGCGGTCACCCACAACGATGGCACCGGCCGCGTGCAGACGGTCGACAAAGACGTGAATCCGCTCTACTGGAAGCTGATCAAAAAGTTTTCGGAAATCAGCGGCGTGCCCGTTCTGCTGAACACGTCGTTTAACGAAAACGAGCCCATCGTGGACACTCCGCGCCAGGCGCTCGACTGTTTTCTCCGCACCAAAATGGATGTTCTGGTTATGGGTTCGTTTTTTCTGCTGAAGACCGAGAATGTGGCCAGCAGCGCGAACCGGCAGTCGTTCGCGGAACTCGAAATCGGAGCGCGAACGACGTGAAGATTCTGCTGGTCAACCAGGCTTTCTATCCGGACGTGGCGTCGTCGGCCCAGCATGCCGCCGACCTCGCGGCCGCGTTAGCGGGCTCCGGTCATATGGTGACCGTGGTAACCAGCCGCCGCGCCTACGACAAACCTGAGCTGATCTTCCCGAAACTCGAGGTTTGGAAGGGAGTGCGCATCGAGAGAATCGATTCGCTGGGGCTCGGTAAGGCGGCCAAATGGCGGCGGGCGCTCGACTTCGCCTCGTTCCTGCTCCGCTGTGCGGTCAAACTGGCTTTCCTGCCGAAGTTCGATGTCGTGATCGCGATGACAAGCCCGCCTCTGGTGGCGTTCATCGCATCCCTTTTCGCTACGTGGAAAGGAGGCAGACTTGTCTACTGGGTCATGGATCTCAACCCCGACGAAGCCGTGGCAGCGGGCTGGCTTCGGGAGGGTTCAGCCACGGCTAAGGTGCTGGCTGCGATTTCACAGTATACGTTTCGCCGATCGGCCCGGATCATTACTCTCGATCGCTTCATGACTGCGCGCGTGCTCGCCAAAGGGATCGATCCGGCCGCCATCGACACCATTCCGCCGTGGTCGCATGACGAAGCGGTTCGAAACGACATCGAGGGCCGCCGCAAATTCCGCGGAGAACATGGGCTCGAAGGGAAGTTCGTCGTGATGTATTCGGGAAATCACAGCCCCTGTCACCCGCTGGACAGTCTGGTGGAAGCGGCAGCACGGCTCGCTGGAAGGACAGACATTGCGTTCTGCTTTATCGGCGGCGGCTCCGAGCACGCAAAGGTGCGGGCAATGGCGGAAAGCCGTGGTTTGAAAAACGTGCTTTGCCTTCCCTACCAGCCGATTGAAGGATTATCGGCTTCGCTGAATTCGGCGGATATGCACGTCGTCGTGATGGGCGATCCGTTCGTCGGAATCGTTCATCCCTGCAAGATCTACAACATTCTCCGCCTCGGTAAGTCCGTTCTTTATATTGGACCGGCGGAGGGCCACATTCCGGATATGGTCGGGCCTGCCCTGCCCTGCGACTGGTTCTATGCGGCCGCCCATGGAGAGGCGGATTTGATTGCGGAGCGCATCTCAACGGCGGCGGCGAGCCCGCAAAGCGATGGCGAGGCCCAAAAGCTTATCGCCAGCGGCTTCTCGGCGAAAACGCTGCTGCCACGGCTGGCGGAGCGGATTGAAGGGTTGACCGAAACTACCGTTCCCGAAGCCAAAAACGCAGCGCCACTCGAACCATCCGGTGTTCAGTGAATGTATAGCCAAACTTCGCAGTGAAATGCGTGGTGAGCAGTATGAGTGAGCAGCATGGCGTTCGTTTAAAACGCATTTCCTCCTTGCGGGTACCAGTACCATCCACGGGGACCTGCCACGTCCCTCCCCCACTACGAGGGCGCCAAAAATGCGGCATACTTGGTAACACGGGCTTTCCGGCGGCGCAAAGTATTGGTCGAACATGTTAATGACCTCCGCGTGCCAGGCTTAGAGGCGCTGACCGCAGTACGATGAATATTCTTCAAGAGGAGCCCCTGTCCGGCGTCAAGTCCGTCGAGAGCGATCTGACGGAATGGCTGCCTTTTTTTTGGTTCTCCGCCCTGCTGCTGGGTTCGTATGCGATCGTCCTCGGCCGGCTCGCGCGGCAGTGGGTCACCGATCAGGACATGACCCATGGGGCCTTCGTGCCTCTGCTGGTTATGTACGTGGTCTGGCAGAAGCGGCGGGATCTCGTTAACGTACGCGTCCGGCCGAATAGTTTGGGATTGGCGCTCATGCTGCTGGGCGCCTTTCTACTTTGTATCGGGCCGCCGGGACTCGATACATTTGCGGCCGTGACGCGCATAGCCTTTGTCTTTTCGTTGCTGGGGACGATTCTATATCTACGCGGCTGGCCGACGATACGATTACTGCTTTATCCCCTCGCCATTCTCATGCTCATGTTTCCGATGCCGGGATTCGTGCTCGAGAAGCTGACTCTGCCGCTTCAACTGATCGCGAGCAGGCTGGCGGAGCACATTCTCGAAGCGGTGCATTATACCGTCCTTCGAGAGGGCAATATATTGATACTGCCGGGCCAGACGCTGAACATAGCGGAAGCCTGCAGCGGACTGCGTTCCATCATGGCGCTTACCTTTCTGGGACAGGCCTACATATATCTGTTCGATACCAGGCCCTGGATGCGCATTGTCATCGCCGTGCTTGTGGTTCCAATAGCCGTTCTCGCGAATTCGCTGCGTATCGTGGCCAGCGCCGTAGCGGGTTCTTATAACCGCGCATGGGGAGAAGGCACATATCACGAATCGACGGGATGGGTCGTGTTTGTAGTGGCGTTCATCTGCGTCGTGGGGGCACATGCGGCTATAAATGCCGTTACAAAGCGGGTCGCCGCACGATGATCTCACTCAGTTCAGTGAGAATGGGCCGGGCAGCGCTGCTCGCGACACTGATCCTCATCGGTCAGGGCGTAATCTATTACAACGGCTCCGGCAAGGAGGTCATTCCTGCGATTCTGCCATGGAATCAGTTTCCATCTGAAGTGAACCAGTGGAAAGCCGTAACAGATATACCGATTGCGCAGGACGTCCTGGACAAATTGCGGCCGGACGATTATCTGAATCGCAATTACGCGTCGGCCGACCAGCGTACCGTGCTCAATTTTTTTATAGGTTATTTCAACTCCCGCCGGAATGGGCGGGCGCCCCATTCCCCGGAATGGTGTCTGCCAGGCGCCGGGTGGAAATCGCTTTCCAGCCACACGATCGCAATTCCAGTTGGGGGCGAAGGCCAGCCGTTGCCCGCGAACGAGTACATGATTCAGAAAGGTATCGATAAGCAACTCGTGCTTTACTGGTACCACCAGGGAACGCGGGAAGTTGCCGACGATCTGGTTGCCCAGATGTATGCGCTGCCGGAACTGATCCTGCATGGCCGCACCGACACTGCCCTGATCCGGATCATTGTACCTGTCCAGGGCGGAGATACGGCTGCCGCGAGCACCACGGCTAGAAATTTCGCGGCTGGGGTGTATCCTCTGGTTCGCAAACACATCCTCTAACTGCTATTTCCTGGAGGATAGCCGTGAGCGCTCCGGCTGCCGAAACAGCCACCGGTAGCGTGGCGATATCTTTAAAATAGTTCAACGATATTGAAAAACTCCAGCCATAATCGAGAGGAAGCATTGAAAAAAATTCTTGCAGTTTTTCTGGTAATCCAGTTTTCATCGCCCCTGTGCGTCTTTGCGCAGCAGCAACCGGCGAGCGTAGAGCCGCCACCCACCATGATGGCAAGCAGCCTTAGAATCCTTGCACTCGAAGGTCAGGGGGCAACTAACAAAATCGATAGTCATCAGGGCACCGCACCGATTGTTGAGGTGCGGGATGAAAACGACAAACCTGTAGAGGGAGCCACCGTGGTATTCCGCCTGCCGCCGTCCGGGCCTGGCGGGACTTTTGCCGGTGGCGCGGTCTCAAAGACAATGCGAACCAACGTTCAGGGCCAGGCGATTGCCGCGGGCTTAACCCCCAATGACGTAGCTGGCCCTTTCAAAATCCATGTGACGGCGACTGCCGGAAACAAAATCGGTGAAACCGATATCGATCAGTCGAATTCCAACAAACTCTTTGCCGCGCGTCCCGCGGCGCCGAGCAGATTCAGATTCTCCAAAAAAATGAAGCTGGTCGCGATCGGTGCCGCCGCGGGAGTTGTGCTGGCAGTCATCCTGATTACCACAAGCGGCTCGGGATCTGCGCCTCCGACTATCACCATCACGCCGGGCCCCGTCAGCATCGGTGGCCGTTAGAAACTCAGCTTGTCCTGTCTTCAAAATATGAATAAAAGAGCGCTTCTCGTCCCCCTTGTGGCCGCCGGCATTGCGGGCTTACCCCTAAGAGCCGACGTCGGTATTGCAGGGCCTGTACTTGGCTATTACGTGGCTCCGTCGGGTTATGTTCTTCATGCGATATCCGGAGTCGCCGGTTCGGCGACGCTGGGTCCGTCGCTGACGACGGACCTGGACGCGGTATGGGTAGCACCGGACAGCCGGACAGCCCTGGGGCTGCGCGGTGGAGTCGTTTACCTGCTGCGGGACATTCGCAATCCGGCATCGCGGATCTCACTCAGCGCCTGGAGCGGGCCCATCGACGATGTCGTCTGGGCGAGCGATTCGAGCGGAGTCGTCCTCTATTCGGCAGAGCGAGGCTTGCTGCAGGCCGCGACTGGTCTGAGCGGCAACCCCGCTGTCAGCCGCGAGATTAATATTACCGGCCTGGGGGGTCCCTTGTTGTCTCTTCGGCTGAGCGCCAACCCGTGGAACGTGGCTCTCGTGGTCCGCACTGGGTCGAACGTAGCGCGCAGAACAGCTTCAAGACGTCCCGAAAATGCCGCCGAAGCACTGTATCTGCTGAATGCTCTCGGAGCACCCGTTCTCGTGGCCGGAATTTCGCGGCCCGGTCCGATGGATTTCAGCAGTGACGCAAAGAGCCTCTATGTCGTCGACGAAACAGCGAACCAGCTGAAGCGGGTCTCAGGCTCCATGGGAGCCACTATCGAAACCGTTGTTCTGAACTCCGTCGACACGAGTCCGGCCAATTTCAGCGACCTGTCGATTTCTCCCGATGGCACGCGTCTGTTAATTGTCGACAAGAAGCGCCAGTCGGTCTGCGGCATCGGCATCGCATCCGGCGATACGGAATTTTGCACAGCTCTCGATTTTTCGCCTGCCGGTATGAAGCATCTCTCCGGCTCGCTCTATTTTCTCGATGCCGGCGCCGATCCAACGGCTCCTCTGTGGATACTCGATAGCGATCCCGGACGAATCTTCTTCGTCCCGATGGGGAGCCGATAAACATGAGAGTTCGCGCCTTCCTCCTCGCAGCCTGCCTCACCCTGGAACTTGCACCGGCCCTGCTCGCGCAGAATCCGCCGTTTCAGCTCTTTATTCAGGATCCGAAGTCCAATTCCACGGCCGTGACAAACGGCAGCAGCATCACCGTTTCCGCGGACGCACTGAACCAGCCGGTCACCATAACGCTCTCTGGGCGATACACTGGCGTTGGCGCGGCGCGAATCACGGGACCGGCTGAGATTGTTGGCTCCGGAGAATTTACCGCCGACGTGGTAAATTCTCCGCAACTGCTGCTCCCCGGGAGCAGTTTTTCAGTAAACATTACCTTTAATCCCACAATTACTTCGGCGGCTTCCGCTCAGATTCTCGTACCCTATTCGGAAACCGACGCAAAGAACGCGCCGCTGTCGGCGGGTTCAATCGGATTAAATCTGCTCGGAACGGCGCCGAATTTGTTCATCACCTATCTGTTCGCAAGCGATCAGAACGTCATCCAGCTGAAGGATGGGGACACGCTTCCCTTTCCCGCCACTCCTGTAGCGGGCGTGAGTGTCGCGACTATAGCCATTCAGAATCAGGGCAGTGGACCCGGTCCCATCACTTCCGTAAAACTGACTGGCAGCGCCTTTACCCTGCAGGGTCTGCCGCTGCTGCCGGGAACTCTCAGCGGAAATTCCGCCCTGCAATTTTCCATTCGATACCAGCCAACGAAGGCCCAGCAGGACAAGGGCACGCTTCAGGTCGTTTTTTCCGATCGCACCGTGACCGTAAGTTTAACTGGCGCCGGCACCACGCCCACGTTCAGCTATCAACTGGTGCAGAACGGGCAAGCCAGCCCCATAACGCCTGGCCAGTCGATTGACATTCCGCCAGTCGTGCTCGCCAGCCCCACCACCTTCTCGGTGGTGGTGACGAACACCGGCAATGCGCCAGGGACCATTGTTTCCGCCGCTATTATCGGACCCGGCTTCCAGATTACCGATTCGCCCGCGTTCCCGCTGACTCTCGCTCCCAATGATTCCGCCACCATCGCAATCACGCTGACGGCCGCGCAGGGCGGAAGCTTAAAAGCACAGTTGCGCATCGGCGCGGACACCTTTATCCTCAATGGGTCGGGGCTGGGCCCTCAGTTGTCCTATTCCTATTCAAACGGCGCAGGGACAACGCCCATTCTTCAGAACGGTTTTGTGGTCTTCAGTCCGGTGCAACTGGGTCAGAGCGCAAGCACCATATTCACGATCAAAAACAGCGGCACCGCGCCCGCAACGGTGGCCAGCATCAACCTGCAAACCGCAAAGAGCCCGTATTCGCTCCTCGGGCTGCCGAACCTGCCCGTGACGATTGCGGCTAATTCGGCAGTCAATTTCACGATTCTCTTTACACCGGCGGCGGCGGGGCCCAACCCCGCAGTGCTGCTCATCGATGCCACCCCATTCAACCTGAGCGGATCGGGCAATCCGCCACCCACGCTGCCAGCGTTTCAGTTTACGGGCGCGAGCGGTACGCAGCAGCCTTTACAGCAACCCTCGGTTGGATTGACGCTTACGTCTGCCTACACCCTACCTATCACGGGTTCAGTCGCCATCACCCAGGTACCCGACGGCTTCAGCCCAGACCCGGCAGTGCAATTTGCTACCGGAGGGCAGGCGGTCGCGTTTACAATACCAGCGAATACTCTGCAGGCGGTGTTTCCGAACGGAGCCACATCTGTGAAGTTGCAGACGGGGTCCGTATCCGGAACAATCACCCTCACTCCGACGTTTGCGTCCAACGGAATCGATCTCACACCGGCCAGCCCGCCGACCGTGCGCCTCACCGTCCCGGCGGCTGCCCCTCAACTGGTCGGGGCGCAACTGATTGCCACCGCCGCCAATGGTTTTACCGTTCAGACGACGGGAGTTGCGACCAGCAGAAAGCTTACGAAGCTTCATTTCACGTTTACAGCCGCTCCCAAGTTCAATCTTGCATCGGCCCAGGTTTTAGTGGATGTGACTTCCCTCGCTACCTCGTGGTTCCAGAGCGCCCAGTCGACTCCGTTCGGGGGCCAATTTCTTATTACGGTTCCATTCACGTTAACCTCCAGTGAGAGCGGCGGAGTCACGGCGGGAACTCTGCAATCGGTCTCGGTCACGATCGATAACGATCTTGGAACGTCAAACGCCGTTACAGCGCAGCTCCAGTAGAACCTTATGACTCGCAGTTTTGGCAGCAAGATCAGAATTTCGGCGCTTTGCTCCGCCGGCAGCACGCTGTTGCTGTTATCCGGATGCAGCGTTTCCCCGGCCCAGTACGTGGAAAAGGGGACAATCGCTGTAAACGCCGGGAGCTATGCGGAAGCGCAAATCGACTTTGAGAAGGCGATTCAGAAAGACTCGAATTTTGGCGAGGCCTATTTCCGTCTCGGGCGTCTGCAGTTGCGTCAGGCGGACGCCGGCGAAGCGTTTCGTAACCTTTCCGCCGCGGTACAACTTCTCCC
>JBDUBZ010000027.1:0-18680 GCA_040003745.1 Terriglobia bacterium | reverse complement strand
CAGTTTTTTAACGACGGCGCGGCGAAAGAACATGGACTCTTCATTATAGGCAGTCAGCCCTCACAACACCGCTCACTATAATTTCCACATGTCCTACGTTCTGGCGCTCGATGAGGGCACCACCAGCGCCCGCGCAGTTCTCTACAACGAGCGCGGCGAGCGCCTCGCCGTGCACGCCGTGCCCATCGATTGCGCGTATCCCAAACCCGGCTGGGTCGAACAGGATGCCAACGCCATCTGGCGCGCTCAGTCCGCCGCCATCCACGCCGTGCTCGGCCAGTGGAACCTCACGCCCCGCGACATCGCGGCCTGCGGGATCGCCAACCAGCGCGAAACCACCGTCGTCTGGGACCGTAAAACCGGCGAACCCATCGCTCCGGCTATCGTCTGGCAGTGCCGCCGCACCGCCGATTTCTGCGGCGAACTGGCCGCTTCGCCCTACGCCGCGCTGATCGAGAAAAAGACGGGCCTGGTGATTGACGCCTATTTCTCCGGCAGCAAAATCCGCTGGATTCTTGAAAACGTGCCTCAAGCGCTGGCCCGCGCCCGCGACGGCGAAATCCTCTTTGGAACCATCGACACCTGGCTGATCTGGAAGCTCACCGGCGGCGAAACGCACGTCACCGACTATACGAATGCTTCGCGCACCATGCTCATGGATCTCGCCACCGGCGAGTGGGACCGCGACATGCTCGGTCTCTTCAACGTCCCGCCGGCCATGCTCCCGAAGATCGTCCCCTCCTCCGGCCGCGTAACGGTAACCACGGGCGAATTCGCGGGCATCCCCATCAGTGGCATCGCGGGCGATCAGCAGGCCGCGCTTGCCGGGCAGGCATGCTTCCGTGCCGGTCTCTCGAAAAACACCTATGGGACCGGCTGCTTCGCGCTGACCCATGCCGGAAACCGCCAGCCTCACTCCTCCCACCGCCTGCTCGGCACGCGTGCCGCGTCTTTCGATAGTAAAGGGAGCGATGACAAAGCAACCTTCGCCGTGGAAGGCAGCGTATTCGTCGCCGGCGCCGTCATCCAGTGGCTGCGCGATTCACTCGGCCTGATCACTACCGCCGCCGATTCCGAGCCCATAGCCGCAAGCGTCCCGGATACCGGCGGCGTCCACTTCGTCCCGGCCTTTGTCGGCCTGGGCGCACCTTACTGGGATCCTTCCGCGCGGGGCGTAATCAGCGGCCTTACCCGCTCGAGCAGCCGGGCTCACATCGTACGCGCCGCGCTCGAAAGCATCGCCTTCCAGAGCCGCGAGCTTATTGACGCCATGGAAGCCGATTCCGGAGAGCCCGTCGTCGAGCTCCGCGTCGATGGCGGCGCCGCGGTCAACAACTTCCTGATGCAGTTCCAGGCCGACATCCTCGGCAAGCCCGTCGTGCGGCCCGCGGACGTTGAAACCACTTCGCTCGGAGCGGCCTACCTGGCGGGCATCGCCGAAGGCATCTGGTCCGGCACCGATCAGGTCGAAACCTTCTGGAAAGTGGATCGCCGCTTCGACCCGCGCATGCCCGCCGACGAACGCGAAGAGCGCATGAACGCATGGTGCAAAGCCGTCTCCAGGGCGCGTTCCTGAAGACGATTTGACGTTTATACTCGTTAAGGTCGGGCTCACCACATGATCTGGATAGGCGCCGTTGGATCTCTCGGGTTCACGCTCTACGCGGGCCGCCATAACCCGTCAATCGTTCTCATGCTGCTTTTCGGGCTCTGGGTGCTCTCACCGTTCGCGATGCTGATGATACTGAAGCACCGCGCACCGCGATATCTGGGCGCGGCCATCACACTGGCCTCTCTTGCGATCTACGGCTATGTCGCTCTGGGACACCCCATCGGCCACACCGCCACTGCCTTTCTGGTCGTGCCCCTGGTCTCCTGGCTTCTGATCGCAGTCGCCTGCGTGCTACGGAAACGCGCACCACGACCGTAACCGATTCAGACTGGAACGTATTGTCGCAGAAATCTCAGGCCAAGACGGAACCCCGTTTTATACCCATCGTTGATATCGTCGCCGTTATAGCCGGGGCGATAGGTGGCATCCTCGTGCTCGATATTCATGGCTCCGCTGTAGCCCTTGTCCATTAAGACCGTGAAGAACTTCGGCCAGTCGATTTCGCCCTGGCCCGGAATGCGGTAACGCCACCAGGACGTGGGAGCGGGCGGAATGATACCCACCCGCCGCAGCACGGGATAGTTAATTTCCGTGTCTTTCAGATGGACATCGTAGATGTGGTCCACCCAGTCGCGCGCAATCTGATAAGGGTCCATGAACTGCCGGACGTAATGCGAGGGATCGAACTGGATCCCCACCCACGGTGAGTTCCCGAAAGCCTTGAACAGCGCCTCATATCCCAGCGGCCCTGAAGCCACATTGGGACCGTCGGGCCACGGCTCCCAGACGAGCCGGACCTTGTACTTCTCACAGAGCGGGAAGTACCGTTCCTCATATACGCGCCGGATCTCATCCACCTGGGCGGCGAGTGGCTTCGCCGGATCCCTGCCCGACATGGTGCCGATGTGCGGTACGCCCAGCTTCCCCGCTGTTTCGATCACTGAAGCGGTGTGATCGTTGATGGCCTTCCGCTTCGCCGGATCGGGATCGATATGGTTGGCGGTCACACCAAGAACCGAGCAATATAGTCCGGACTGTTTCACATCGTCGCGGATGCTCGCGATCGTGTTGTCGGTGATCTTACCCGGCGCAAGATTGCCGCCCGCCTGGGCCCAGAAGCCGATACTGGTAAAGCCTTCCTGCTTCGCATAGGCCACATTGGAGGCGGAATAGTTGACCAGGACGCCAACTTTGGGAGTCCACATCGGGGTCCGTTGCTGCGCGGCGAGGTTAAGGGCGTTCAGGGCGGTGAGCGCCGCGCCGCCAGCGGTCAGGAATGCGCGGCGATTCGAAGCCGGGTTCATCAGGTCCATAGGAAGCGACGATTCTAACAGTTCTGGTAGTATTTGAGTCGCCAATGACATCCGTTAAACTCCTTTTCGCTTTTCTCCTGAGTGCCTGCTGCGCAGTGGCGCAGTTACCGCCGGATCAGCAGATTATGCCCTTGTGGCCGGGAACGCCGCCCGGCGCTCTGGGCACCGCGCCCAGCGACATCCCCACTCTCACGGTCTATCTGCCCCGGTCCACCCCCGCGGGGATGACGGCGGTAATCGTATGCCCCGGCGGGGGCTACGTCAACCTCGCGGCGAATCACGAAGGCCGGCAGGTGGCGTCCTGGCTGAATTCACTTGGCATGGCGGCTTTCGTTCTTACGTATCGCCTGGGGCCGCGGTATCACCATCCCATCGAACTCGGCGACGCTCAGCAGGCCATGCGAATGGTCCGTAGCAAAGCCGCCGACTGGCATATCGCGCCGGATAAGATCGGCATCATGGGATTCTCCGCCGGTGGTCATCTCGCCGCCACGCTTTCCACCCACTTCGACGTCGTCGACAACGTCAGCAGCCGTCCGGACTTCGCGATTCTGGGCTATCCCGTGATCTCGATGGTCGCGCCGTGGACGCATCAGGGCTCGAAGAAAGCGCTGCTCGGCGACAATCCTCCCGCAGATCTGGTGAATAATCTCTCCGGCGAACTGGCCGTCACCAAAGACACCCCGCCCACGTTTCTCTTCTCGACCGATGGCGACAAGGTCGTGCCTGCCGAGAACAGCGTTTACTACTTTCTCGCTTTGCGCAAGGCTGGCGTCGTTTCCGAGATGCATATCTTCCAGCGCGGCCCGCATGGTGTCGGGCTCGGCATGGACGACTTCGCGCTCGCCGAATGGCCAGGCCTTCTCGCCAACTGGATGCGCGTAAACAAGCTCCTGAAATAAGCTGGGAGTTCATGCCCAATCTGCTCGAAGGAAAAACGGCGGTCGTCGCCGGCATTGCGAACAAGTGGAGCCTTGCTTACGGGATCGCAGAATCGCTGTCGCGCGAAGGCGCTTCCCTGATCCTGACGTACGTCAACGAAAAACAGCGGGACACCATCGCTTCCATCACAGGCGATCTGCGCGTGAAGCAACTGCTGCCGTGCGACGTCTCGAAAGACGAGGAGATCGAAGCTCTGGCAGCGGGGCTGGAAGCCCCCATTGACGCGCTGGTTCACAGCCTCGCGTTCGCCAATCGCGAAGACCTGAGCCGGCCGTTTGTGGAAACCCAGCGCGATGGATTTCTGCTGGCCCAGAACATCAGCGCCTACTCGTTCGTAGCCATGGCGCGGGCGATTGCGCCGCTCATGACGAATGGCGGTTCGATCATGACTCTCACCTATCTGGGAGCGGTGCGCGTGCGCCCCAACTACAACGTGATGGGCGTTGCCAAGGCCTCGCTCGAAGCGGCGATGCGTTATCTTGCCAACGATCTTGGACCCCAAAAAATCCGGGTCAACGCGATCTCGGCGGGCGCGGTGAAGACCGCTTCCGCCCGGGCCGTGAAAGACCTCTCGGTGATGCTCGACGCCACGCGCGACCACTCGCCGTTACGGCACGTCACGGAGGCGGGCGAAGTGGGCGATACGGCGGCATTTTTGGCCAGCGATCTCAGCCGGGGCATTACGGGGAACGTATTGTACGTCGACTCCGGAATGCAGTTACTATGATTCGTCGGGAGAAATTATGAAAATACAGACTCTGTTGTTCCTGGCGGCGCTGCTGCCCACTCTCACATCCGCTCAACTGGTGGACGACATCACATCGGGCCGGGGCAATTGCTGCCTGGCCAGCGCGGCGCAGACGCTCGCCAACCAGTTGCTGGACTGGAACCAGTTTGGCCGCTACCATGCCGATAACGAGGCACTCAAGAAGCAGCCGGCCGATCCGCAGCGGGTAGTGTTCATGGGCGATTCCATCACCGACGGCTGGAGGCTGGCGCAGTACTTCCCCGGCAAGCCTTACGTCAATCGCGGCATCAGCGGACAGACCACCCAGCAGATGCTGGTGCGGATGTTCGAGGACGTGATCAATCTGAAGCCCGCGGCCCTCGTGATCTTCGCAGGCACCAACGACATCGCCCGCAATACGGGGCCCGAGACCGTTGAGATGATCGAAGAGAACTTCCAGGCGATGGCGGAACTGGCTGAGCTTCATGGAATCAAGGTTGTCCTTTGCGCGCTGACACCGATCAGCGACTACACTGCCGTTAAGAAATCCGATGGACGGCCGCCGGCGGATATCCTCAAGCTCAATTCATGGCTCAGGGACTATGCCGCAAAGACGCACGCCATTTACGCCGACTATTTCAAGGCCACCGCCGATGACAAGGGCATGCTCAAAGAAGGCTATTCCCGCGACGGCCTGCATCCGAACGACAAGGGCTACGAACTATTGGCGCCAGTGGTTTCCGCCGCGATCGCGCAGGCTTTGGGAAAATAAAGCATGGCCGCTGAAAAGGAGCTGATCGCCCGGATACGCCAGCTCGAAGAGCAGAACAGCGCTCTGCAGGACAAGCTCGACATGATCTACGCGATCCTCGCGCCGGATTACGACGAAGGCGACGAAGATCCGGAAGGCGGCGGCCTCATTCAGATCGACGGGGGCGGCTCAGCCACCAACTGACGAGCGCCGCCAGCGCCACCACACCGGCGGCGATGATGGCCCCGCGGCTGAAGCGGGCGTGGATCTTTTCCCATTCTTCCCCGAGAAAGTAACCAATCGAGATGAAGGACGCGACCCAGACCAGACCACCCGGCCACGCATAGAGCGCGAAGGTCCGGAAGCGAACGCCGCTCATGCCGGCGGCCAGGGCGGTGAAGTGGCGCACGCCGGCGATGAAGTAGCCGAAAAACAGAGTCCACTTCCCGTAGCGGCCGAACCAGCGCTGCACCTGCGGCAGGTGGGAGGTGGTCCAGTGGCGAAGCGGGCCAAAGCGTTCGAGGACGTAAATGGCGCCGGTCCGGCCGAGCACGTAGCTCAGGGTGATGCCGAAGAGGCTGCCGGCATACGCAACCGCGATGGTGGGCCCGAATTTGAGCTGCGCGCGGTGAATAGCAATGCCGGAGAGCACGAGAATCGTATCGTCCGGAATGAAGGGCCCTACGATGCCCAGCATCAGCAGAATGAAGATGGCGAAGTAGCCGTAGTTGGCCAGGAACTGGTCGAAGAGCTCCACGCTACCGCAGTGCGCCCTTGTTCAGTTCATTCTGAATCGCGGCCATGGCTGCCGGAGGATCTGGCGCGCGGGTGACCTGACGCCCGATGACGATGTAATCGGCCCCGTTGGCAACGGCTTCGGCCGGTGTGGCCACGCGCTTCTGGTCGCCGCTGGAAGACCCGGCGGAGCGCACCCCAGGCATAACGAGAATCGCTTGCGGACCCGCGATTTCACGGATCGTCCGGGCTTCGACCGGCGAGCCGACGATGCCATCCATTCCGGCGGTCATAGCCTGGCGGACACGCCCGGCCACAAGCTCGCCGACCGCGCAGGTGTAACCGAGTTCCGCGACATCCCGTTGATCGAAACTGGTGAGCACGGTGACTGCGAGCAGCTTCATATTCGAATCGCCGCGGCCTTCGGCGGCGGCCCGCATGACCTGCCCGACCGCGTGGACGGTCAGGAATTCCGCACCGGATTTCGAGGCGATGGTAACCGCCCTCCTCACCGTCTCGCCGATATCGTAGTACTTCAGGTCGAGGAACACGCGCTTGCCCCGGCCGACGAGGCTGCGCACGTAATCCATGCCCGCGGCGGCGTAAAGTTCCATGCCGACTTTGTAAAAGCCGGCGGCGTCGCCAAGGGTCGCGACGAGCTTGTCGGCTTCGCTCCGGGACTCGAAATCGAGGGCGATGATAACGGGGTTCATCTGGCCCTACAATTATATGGATCGAGATGCGATGAAGGTTCACCCGTCCACCATTCCGGGCGTTGCGATCCATGGGCCGCAGGCTCAGGAGTTCAGATCTGCGCTGGGCACGATCCTGGGGCATGAGCCGCAGGTCGAATTGCAGCCGGCGATCCCGTTCTCTGTGATGGTGAGCAACAATTCGGCGCGCGCGGTGGCGTTTCTGGGGGTTCGCTTCGATCTGCTGGATGCGCGCGGCAAGCGATCTTCGGTGGTGCACTACGCGGATACGCTGCGCTATCCGGAGGCCGCCGATTTCAGGCCGGGGGCCCGGCGATTCGTGTGCGCCGAGCCCGCCTATACGGCGCTCGTGATGCGCGGCGAACCGATTACGGCGCGAGGCCGCATGAATCTGGACAATCTGAGGCGGATGCTGCAGGTCAGGGCGACGGTGGATTGCGTGGTCTTCGACGACGGCGAGTTTGCAGGGCCGGATTCCGAGCGAACATTCGACCGTTTGACCGCGGAGCGGGTCATAGAAGCGGGCTTTCTGGCGGAATTGGAGGCGGCGGAGGATCGGGCGGCTTTCCTGGCAACGACGGCCGGGGATTCGCGGGAGCGGGTGCTGCAGACGGCGGCCCGGAAAATACTCGATGGAAAAGATTTCCGGTTGCGTATTCCGATTTCGCGGCGTCATGAGCGGCCTGCCGAATAGCTCAGCGTCAGGGCGGTGAGCGCGAGGGCCGGCGTCATGACGAAGGCTCCCGTTTTGAGGAAGGTCCAGAAGCTGACGGCGACGCCTTCGCGCCGGAGTTCGATCAGCCAGAGCACAGTGGCGAGCGAGCCGGTGACGGAGAGATTCGGGCCGAGATCGACTCCCACCAGGACGGCGGCGCGCAGGGCCGGAGGTGCGTGGGAACCGATGAGCAAGCCGGCGGGCAGGTTGTTCATGAGATTGCACAGGGCGGCAGCGGCGAACGAGGCGGAGAACGCGCTGAGCCGGCCAAGCTCCCAATTGACGATGCGGCCGGCTCCGAGCCGGTTCAACCCTTCCACAACAACAAAGAGAACGGCGATCATGAGGAGCACCATCCAGGACACGTCCCGTACGATCGCGGCAATGCCCCGGCCTTTGGTGGCGAGCAATATGACCGCGAGCGCGGTGAGGCAGGTGGCAAGCCCGAGGTCGCGGCCCAGGGCGGAGGCCACGATCAGAACCAGGCCTGTGATGGCGATTCCCCAGATGGCCCGAACTCCCGCGGAGGTCAGGGCGATGCCTTCGGTGGCCCTCCCCATCGGTTCGCGCAGGGCCTTGCGCGACAGGAAGTGCAATGCCAGATACGTCGTGACAATGGCCACAACGGACGGCAGGGCGAAGACTCTGAACCAGGCAAACAGCGGTGGGAGCGCGCTGCCGTAGACGACGAGGTTGGCCGGATTCGAGATGGGCAGAACGAAGCTGGCGGCGCTGGCCACAAAGGCGCAGGCGTAGAGGTAAGGCTCTGCCGTGCCTCCAGCCTTTTTCACCACTGCGTAGACGGCTGGGGTGAGAACAACGGCCGTCGCGTCGTTCGAGAGGAAGACGGTGACCAGAACTCCGGCTATGTAGACCAGCGCGAACAGGCGGGTGCGGGACCCTTTCGAGGCGTTGAAGGCGAGCCCCGCCACGTAATCGAAGACGCCTTCGCGGCGCGCGAGCGCGGCGAGCAGCATCATGCCGGTGAGAAATAGATAGACGTCTGTGCCCTTGCCTGCGGCGCGGGCGATATCGATGACGAATTGGGTCATGCTCAGCGAGCAGCCTTTGCGCTGAGCCGCATGGTGACGAGAGCATCGGCTTCGTCGCGTTTGCCGATGGCCGCGGCATCGGGATTCATGGTCGACCGTCGCGCACCGAAATCCAGGAATGCGTGAAGACGCGGCTCTCCCCCGGGAACAGGATAGCGAATTCGGGTTGAGTTTCCATGAGTACGGCCTGTATTTCGAAGCAGGAGTTAAAGTTTGCGGTCAGATTTTCCTTCACGCAGGATCGCGGGGCGCGAAATCTTTTACGCCGACCCGGCCATCCGGCGTGGGGAAAGAAGGCCGGAGGCTGCGCGTTGAGCGTCAGCGCCGACAGCAACCCGGACGGCGACCAGGAGACGCATTCTCCTTATATTATGCGGCGACGGCCCTGGCCTCCATTTCAGCGGCGGCTTCGGCCTGGTACAGATCCACACCTTCCCAGCGCGCGACGACCGCGGTGGCGAGACAGTTTCCGAGCAGGTTCACAGAGGTGCGGGCCATATCCATAAGAGTGTCGACGCCGAGAATGACGGCGACGCCTTCGATGGGCAGATTGAAGGTGGCAAGGGTGCCGGCGAGGATGACGAGAGAGGCGCGGGGAACTCCGGCGACGCCTTTGCTGGTGAGCATCAGGGTCAGCATCATCACGATCTGAGTGGCGAAGGGCACGTGTACGCCGGCGGCCTGGGCGACGAACATAGCGGCCATGGATAGATAGAGCGTGGAGCCATCGAGATTGAAGCTGTAGCCGGTGGGCAGGACGAAGGCGACAATGTGCTTCGGAACGCCGAACTTCTCCATGTTTTCGAGCGCAATGGGCAGCGCGGATTCGCTGGACGCGGTGGAGAAGGCGAGCAGGAAGGGCTCGCGCACGTAGCGGATGAATCGCGCCAGCGGAATGCGCAGCAGCACGGCTACGGCTCCGAAGACCACAATCACGAAGAAGGCCTCCGCCGCATAGAGCGTGAGCACAAGTTTGCCGAGGTTTTTGAGCACGCCGAGGCCGTGTTCGCCAATGGTGGCGGCCATGGCTCCGAAGACTCCGAAGGGGGCGAAGAGCATGACGTAGTTGGTGTATTTGAACATCACCTCTGCGAGCGATTCGCAGAATTCAACCACGGGGCGGGCTTTGAGGCCGATGGTGGCGCACGCGGCTCCAAAGATGAAAGCAAAGACGACGATTTGCAGGACTTCGCCTTTCGCCATGGAGTCGATAATGCTGGTGGGAAAGGTGTGTTCGAGAATCTGGGTAAAGTTGGCGGGCGTGCCCGACACCGCGGGCGCGGCGCTTTTTTGCAACTGGACTCCGACGCCGGGTTTAATCAGGTTGACCGCGCCGAGGCCCACGAAGAGCGCGACGGTGGTGACGATTTCGAAGTAGAGGATCGCTTTGCAGCCGATCCGGCCCATTGTTTTGACGTTGCCGGTGCCCGCGATTCCGCTGACGAGGGTGCCGAAAAGCAGGGGCGCGATGATCGATTTGATCAGGCGCAGAAAAATTGTGCCCAGTATGGCGAGGTTGACGGCGGGACCCGGAAATTCGGCGCCGAATGCGATGCCGGCCACGAGTGCGATCAGGATCCAGGTGGTCAGCGATGGACGTTTCATTTCGCTCCCGAGGCCTCAGGGCACAAGGCAGACTTACGCGGCCGCCATGTCATATTTGATCACGGCCTGGGGTGAGAATGGGGGTCGAGCCGGAAGCTGACCTGAGGCGCCGGCGGAGTTTGAAAAACCAAAGCCATTTGCGGAACCGGGCCCGGGTTCACCGCGGTGCGGACTTTGGCCGGGTTATCGACTTGAGCCGGCTCGGGTGAATCTGAAGATTCAAACCCCTGACCGCTGGTATCCGCCTGCGTTTCGGTATTCGTGGGGATAAGGCCTGACTGCTGGTTCGCTTTGAACACGGGGGCGGGATCGGGCTGCGCGGCTTCGAGCTTGCGGCGTTCGGCCTGGAGCAACCGGAGCTCGGCCTTGTTGCGGTTGAGAGTGCGCTGGATGCGCATTTCCCAGGTGCTGAGGAATTTGAAATCGGACTGTTTGCAGAGGAAGGCACTGGTCTGCGAGGCGGCGATTTGTTTATCGATGGGCGTGGGGCCGAGTTCCGACGTGGGGTTGGGGTGGGAAGCGGCGAAGATGCCGTCTTCGATGTTGCGCGTTCGGTTGAGACGCCAGTAATCGGAGGCGATGGAGAAGGCGAGCTGCGTTTCAAGCGGATTGGCGGGCTTGAGGCAGCCGATAATGCCATCGCAGAATTTGTCGTAGTGGATGCGGTCGTTGCGGTCCATGATGCCGGTTTGACCGGTGTATAGGTTGCGCGCGGCAGTGAGGAAATCGGGTAGCATTTCCGGGAGTTCGTGCGAATCGGTTTTGTTGTCGAGCATGGGTTTTGTTTCCTTTGCTACTTCCGGCTCGACGCTAACAGCCGGGGTGGGCGACTTTTTTAATTTTTGGGGCGATTTGTTGACGTTAAAGGAAATAGAGATTTTCAGCGGCAGTGATTCGTCCCAGGCGGGTAGCGTATTCTCATTCAGGAGAGGGTGGTCATGAAGAATTTGTTCGATGCGGCGGCGGCGAATGACATGAAGACCCGACTGGGGAAGTTAGGGCCGCTAAGTGAGAGACAGTGGGGCAGGATGACGGCCCCGCAGATGCTGGCGCATTGCTCGGTTGGTATGCAGTGGGCGTTGGGAGAAGTGGTTCCCGATAAGGGGCCGCTGCCCATGCGTCTGGTGGGGCGGTTGGTGAAGCCCCTTGTGTTTCGAAACGAAGATCCGCTACGGAAGAATTCGCCCACGGCGAAGAGCCTGATTGTGACGGACGAACGGAACCTGGGCAGGGAACGAGAGCGGTTATCCGGATTGCTGGATGAGTTTGCGGCAGGGGGCGCGGCGGGGTGTACAAGGAATCCGCATAGCTTCTTCGGGAAGCTGACGGCGGAGGAGTGGGCGATTTTGATGTACAAACATCTCGACCATCACCTACGGCAGTTTGGGGTGTGACCTCTGCTCTTAAATCCTTAGGCGGACCGGCCCGCGAGCCCAAAATGAGGCGCGGCAGCCAGCATGTGCCTGTCATTAGTCCAGATTTCGACAAAGCCGGAATCGACCGCTTTCACCAGATGGAGGGCATCGAAGGTGCGGAGGTAACACGATGAAGGCAGTGTGCGGGTTGCGGCTTCGACGCGCCGCTTTAGTCACCGGAACCGCGGTGATCACTCCGGTATTCAGGTCATCAAGGAAGAGATCCCTTCGGCCATCTGGAGAGACTGGCCCTTCACGAACTTTCCGGTGAACGAGACAAGCCATTTCGGCTATGCGGATGGCCGAAGAATAAAGCTTGTCGGCTGTCCGCGCGAGTTAGCGAACAAGGCGCCCATCAGGCTCGTTCCCGTAACACTTTGCGAGATTGGCTGTGTCGAAATACAGCCTCAAGTACGATCCTGCTCCAGAATGAGCCCGCTGTCGGCGGTTACAGGACCGCTCATAATGAGAGCCTCCCGGTCTGGCATGCGGGGAGTGGGAACGTCGCTGATGGGACGAAGCTCCGCCACGGGAACCCCGCGTTTTTGAATGATGAAAGATTCACCCTTCGCGACCTGACGGACGATTTCGCTGGTGTTCAGATGGCGTTCGCGGACGGTGGAAGACCTCATGTGACAAATTGTGTCACATCCTGAAAAACAGGGCGTGTGGGTCGGGCGAAGGCTTTTCAGCCGCTCGATCTGATGGTCCCGGAATGGCGCCATCGAAAAGTCTCTACTCGTGAAGCTCGTGTCAAGTGGGGTCCACACCTTTTCAGGAACCCTTTCAGGAACCTGTTGACCTCGGATTAGTGTCTCTGAGAGCATATGTAGTAAGACAGGATTAAGGTCAAGCACGGAAAGGCGGAACTCTGAAAAGCTTTTACAATCGCAGTTGCGACGCCCGGAAAGAGTACGGAGAGGCGAGCTTCGGCGAACGTCTCCAGAACTTCCGCAAGGCGCGGGGAATGACTCAGGTCCAGTTGGCTGATGCGGCCGGGACCACGCAACGGGCGGTCTTATACGACGAGACTGAAACCGGTTTTCCACCCGCGCCCGCCATCATCGCGCTGGCGAATGCTCCTGGCATCACCGCCGCCGAAAGTCGAGCGCGTCAATGAAAATTCGGAAGCCCGCCGCCAGTGGAAGAGATTCCAGATGATCCCGACTCTTTCGGAAAGTGATCAGAAAACGGTGGTTCGCCTCATTAACTCTTTAGCGGCCGCCGTTCCGGCCGGCAAAACCGGAGAACGCCATGCCCGTTAATACTCCCGAGGCCCGGCAACACATTCACGAACTGGTTGAGCAACTCGCTCCCGGCCAGATTGCGGCAGTCATGCAGTTGCTCGAAGTCATGGTCGAGCCGGATGAGGAGCCGTTAAGCGACGAAGATCGCAAGGCTGTCAGGGCTTCCCGTGAGTACTTCCGGGAACACCCGGAACCGGGTGTCTCGTTCGAACAGTTTGCTGCCGACTGCGGCTTCACTATGGATCAGGTACTCGGCCACAAGGACTGACCCGTTTGAAGAAGATCCTGTTTCTCTCCGGCGTACCGGCCGAGGTTCGGGCGATCCCGAAGCCGATGGCGCTGGGCATTCTGAAAGCGCTGCATCGTTATATAGAGACAGGGCAAGGCGGAGTGAAACCGCTCGCCGGAGAGTTTGCAGGACTATTACGGCTTCGCGTGGGCGAGTACCGGGTGCTCTTCGACGAGTCCGAGGATTCGATCACCGTACATCGCGTCCGCAACCGAAAAGACGCCTACCAGTGAAGAGATTAAACCATGGAACGCGTCCGTCCACTCCGTGGCTCGCGCTCCTCCGCGGTCGCACGCTGCCGAACTAAACGAAGCTTTCTCGACAGGAACGAAGGCCCGGCTGCGTTTTCCCTTTCTGATGCCCAGGGCCTTTGGATTGCAGCCGGAATTAACACGCGCGCTGAAATAAATCAGTGGGGATATAGTGCGCTTGCGACAAAGGCGGGAATTAAAGCTTGAAGACTTTGCGAATGGCTTCGACGATCTGACTGCCTTCGGGCTGTCCCGCGTTGCGGCGAAGCTCGGAGATCGGCCCATGGGCGATCTTGTTAACGATGGACTTAGTCATGGCCTCAAGCTGCTGTTGCTGTTCCGGGGTCAGGCCGAGCAGGCGCTTCAACGTTCGGGCCACTTCGGCTGCGCGGATCTCTTCAAGCTGCTCCTGCAGGCTGATGATGGTGGGCGTGACCTCTTCGAGCTTGAAGCGGGCCATGGTCTGCTCGACTTCCTGAACGATGATTACCTCGGCCTGCTCCGCCTGCCGGCCGCGTTCCTGGATGTTGGCGGTTACGACGCCCTCCAGATCGTCGACGTTCTTGAGGAACACGCCCTCAAGATCGTTCACGGCCGGATCGATGTTGCGCGGCACCGCGATATCGATCAGGAATACGGGCCGGTTCCGGCGCTGGGCCATGACGCGGCGCATGTCGTCCCGATTCAGAATGTATTCGCGCGCGGCGGTCGAGGCAATCACGATGTCGGCCTCATGCAGCACGGTTTGAAAGCGGGCGTAATCGACGGCGCGTCCATCGAAGAGGCGGGCCATTTCTTCGGCGCGCTCCCAGGTGCGGTTGGTGACGAGGATATTACTCGCGCCGGAACGGCGCAGATGCCGGGCGGCCAGCTCACCCATTTTGCCCGACCCGATGATCATGACGGTGTGGCCTTTGAGCGAGCCGAAAATCTGGCGCGCCAGTTCTACGGCCGCGTAGCTGACGGAGACGGCCATCTGGCCGATTCCCGTCTCGGAACGAATCCGCTTGGCGACATTGAATGATCGTGTGAGCACGGTTTCGAGCAAGCCGCCGACAGTGCCTTCGGCCTTGGCGGCAGCGTAGGCGGCCTTCAACTGACCGAGGATTTGCGGTTCGCCCACGACCATGGAATCGAGGCTCGCCGCCACGCGGAACACGTGCTGAATGGCTTCGCGCGCTTCGAGCCGGTAAATGTGGCCGTCGAAGACGGTGGACGACCCCTGCCAATCGGCAAAGAAGCGGTCGATGATGGCGCCGGGCTCCTTATCGTCCGTCGCGGAGAGAGCGAACTCGACGCGGTTGCAGGTGGAAAGCACGACGGCTTCGGAAGCGCCGAAACGCTGGAGATCCTGCAGGGCGCGCGGCATGGAACCCTCGGCGATGGCCAGCTTTTCGCGCAGTTCGAGGGGGGCGGTCTTGTGACTCAGGCCAGTCAGCAGGAGCTTCATAGCATGAGGCGCTTCTGCAGCTGGGCCTGGGCGATCCACGTCACGAGGCAGCAGGCGAGCGCGACGATCGAGAGGATGGCGGTCTTGCGCCCGCGCCAACCCGCGGTGACGCGCAGAAAGATCAGCGCGAGGTAGACGACCCACGTCACGAATGAGATGGTGATGCTGCTGTCGCCGATCCAGCGCGTGCCATGCTCGACAAAGGCCCAGATGCTCACGATCACCAGCCCGATGGTGATGAAAGCGAAACCCACTCCGAGCGATTTCGAGATCAGATCGTCAAGCGTGCCGAGCGGCGGCAGGATCCTGTAAAACGAATTCACCCGGCGGCTCTGTTTGAGCTGCCGCTCCTGCACCAGATAGACCACAGCCGCGGCCGCTGCCAGCAGGAGCGCGGCATAGCCGATCAGCGAAGCCACCACGTGCGCCGACAGCCACGCGTTGCCGATGGCGGGGCTCGACCAGGTTGTGACGGGGTCGCGCATGGCCCCGGCCATGGTCATCACGAAAACGAGCGGGAAAATCAGTACGCTCAGGCTGGCCGCTTTGTAGCGGTAGTAGATGGCGAGGAAGGTGACCGTCACGATCCAGGCGCAGAACGACATGGTTTCAAAGATGCCGCTGACAGGCACCTGATGTTGCATGAGGCCCAGCTCCACTATGGAAACGAGATGGAACAGGGCACCGAGGCCGAATGCGCCGAGCGCGATCCGGAACAGGCCCTGACTGCGGCGAACTACGGTAACAATGGCGTCGATGAGGCCGAGCGAGTAAAGACCGGCCGCGACACGAAGCCAGAGAACGCTGGATTCGTTCATGAAGAGAGTTCTTTACCAGTATAGATGCCAGAATAGTAGTATTCGTGGCAAGCTCCCCCGCCAGCTTTTACGTGCAGAATTTCGGATGCCGCGCTACCCAGGCGGATGGGGCGGCGCTCGAAGCGCAACTCGCCGGCCGAGGGCTGGAACAGGCGCGCGAACGCGGCGAGGCCGGCCTGGTGATCCTCAACACCTGCACGGTGACCGCGGAGGCCGATAGCGACGCGCGGGCCGCGATCCGGCGAGTACACCGGGAGAATCCGGGAGCGCGCATTCTGGTTACCGGGTGTTACGCGCAGAGGGCTCCCGAGGAACTGGCGCAGATGGACGGCGTGGAGTGGGTTGTGGGGAATTCACACAAAACCTCGATTGCCGATTTGTTGGCGGGCGAGGGCGGCGCGCCGTATCATTCCCAAATTCTGACGGGCGATATCTTTGAGACGCGCGACATACTGACGGCTCCCATTCTGGACGCCAGCGGAGACCGCACGCGCCCCAATCTCAAGATTCAGGATGGGTGTCACAATCGCTGCTCGTTCTGCGTTATTCCGTTCGTTCGGGGAAAGAGCCGGTTCGTGGATGCGGACCAGGTGGTGGCGCAGGTGCGCTCGCTGGCGGCAAAGTATAAGGAGGTTGTGCTTTCCGGGATCAATCTGGGGCGGTGGGGACGCGAACAGGGCAGCGAGATGCGTTTGCCGGATCTGCTTCGCCGGCTGCTGGATGAGACTGAGATCGCGCGGCTGCGGCTGAGCTCGGTAGAGCCTATGGACTTCTCGGACGATCTGCTGGAGCTTATGGCCGGGTCGCCGCGGATTGCGAAGCATGTGCATGCGCCGCTGCAATCGGGGGCGGATGCGATTTTGCGCCGGATGCATCGCAAGTATCGTCCGCGGCACTATGCCAATCGTGTGGAGAAGGCCCGCGCACTGATGGCCCATGCAGCCATTGGCGCCGATGTCATGACTGGCTTTCCCGGTGAGACGGAGGCGCTGTTTGAAGAATCGCGGCAGTTCATTGCGGCGATGCCGTTTACGTATCTGCATGTCTTCACGTATTCGGAACGGCCCGGTACGCTGGCGGCGAGCATGCCCGGAGCGGTTCCCGCGCCTGTGCGCAAAGAACGCAACCGGATTCTGCGCGAACTCGCGGCAGATAAGAACGCGGCGTTCCGTGAGAGCCTGGTGGGCCGGGAGGTCACGGCCGTGACTATTGAACCGCTGGGACTGGCACTGACGGATAACTACATCAAGGCGCGCCTGGATCTTCCGTGGCCTGCAAACCGGCTGCTGCGGATTCGCCCGCAGGCGGTCACGGAACAGGGTGTTGCGGCGGCTATTCTGGGCGAGGTCTGAGGCGTGAAGAACGATCCGGTAGTGGGCGCGCTGGCGCAACTGGACGACTTTCAGCCTGCGACTCCGGAAGGCCGGAAGATCTACAGCAAAGCGCTTGCCGCGAAATCGAATCTGGTGGTGGCGAAGGCGGCACGGCGGCTGGGGGCCGCGCATGGGGCGGACTATCTACCGGAGCTCACCGCGGCGCTGGCGCGCTGCCTTGACAGAGGCTCGTCGTTCGATAAGGGCTGTGCCGCGTCGCTTGCGATCGTGCGGACGCTGGTGGATCTGGACTACGACGTACCTGACTTATTTCTGCGCGGCATGAAGCATGTGCAACGCGAGCCGGTCTGGGAAGGCAGCGTGGATACGGCGCCCGATCTGCGGGCTGCGTGCGCCATTGGTCTGGTGAATACACGGCATCCACACAAGCTCCGGGAGCTGGTGGCGATGCTGCTCGATACGGAGCGTGTTGCGCGCGCCGGGGCGGTCCGCGCGATTGCGGCAGTGGGGTCTGAGAGCGCGGCGTTGCTGCTGAGGTACAAAGCGCTGCTGGGCGATCCGGAAGCGGATGTTCTTTCGGAGTGTCTGGAGGGCCTGCTGGAGATCGGAGGAGATGACGCGCTGCCGCTCGCGCGGTCGCTGGCGTTTTCGGACGATCCGCAGGTGGCCGAGGCTGCACTGCTCGCTCTGGGGGCGAGCCGGCGCGCGGATGCGGTGGCGTTTCTGATGGAGCGGTTCGATCAGGTCAGCCATCCGGATATGAAGCGGTGCATTCTGCTGTCACTGGCGAGTTCGCGGAGCGAGACTGCGGTTGAATTCATGCTGAAGCTGATTCAGGATTGTAGTGCTTCGGTGTTTAAGGCCGCGGTGGAGGCGCTTTCTTTGCATCGAAGGGATGGCCGGATCCAGCAGGCAATTGAGGAGGCGATGAGGGCGAGAGGGCATGCAGGTTAACGCCGGAGTCGCGCGAGAGTGCGTTATAGGATGTGTGCGAAAGTGAGAGCGCCTCGGAAACCGTTGCGATCCTGTCCGAACGTCTGGAGATGTTACGTGGGCCCCGGGAAGGGCTATGAATCGACGCGCTCCGGTTCAGACTGATCCGGGTCGTCCGTTTCGATCACATCACGGCGATTCTCCCGCTCCGCCTGCTCGATGCGAAGTTCTCGTTCCCTGCGCTCTTCACGCCCGTCACTCATTGGTCACCTTCAGGATACAAGCGGGGACCCGGTCGCAGGGTCCCGCCGGTGGGGATTTCAAAGTAAGAAGAAAAGGGGATGGAGCCGAAGCCCATCCCCTTTTTACAACTTTCCTGAGTTTTGGCTGTAATTACTTGGCCGGAGCCGGTGCAGCGTTGGCGTTCACCTTGCGGTCCGCCTTCAGCTTCATCGTTTCCATAGCCTTCTGGAACCACTTGTCGGCTTCCTGGATGTCGCTTTCGTAGCCTTCTTTGGTGTCCTGGAGATCGGCGCGATAGCGATACAGAAGATTCATGTATGACATGGCGTTCTCATATTCGGGATCGACAGCGAGAGCCTTCTTTTCGTACTCGATACCGTCGGTGAGAGACTTCCAGTATTTTTCTTTGAGGGCCTCTCTTTCCTTGGCGTCCTTGAGCGGGCCCGGAGCTTCGGGAGTCATCTTCTGGTTGATGCGCGCTTCGCGATCCGCCGCGAAGAATGCCGTCCATGAAATCACTCCGAGCGTGTAGAAG